>NZ_JBASOH010000109.1:0-105340 GCF_049658005.1 Azovibrio sp.
GTGCCAGTCAAGCCGCCGGTCCCGATCCCCGCCCCTCCTCCTGCCCCCAGCCCCCGGCCTGCGCCGGTGGCGCCGCGGCTGTTCTCGGGTTTCGTGGTCCAGGCCGGGGTGTTCACCAGCACCCAGCGGGCTGAGGAACTGCATGCCAGACTCGCCTTGCACGGCATCCCTTCCACCATCGAAGCCCGGGTTCAGGTGGGGCCCTTCAAGAGCCAGGCCGAGGCCGACGCGGTCCGGGCCAAGATGAAGGCCGTCGGCATCGACGGGGTGGTGTTGCCGCTCGTCCAGCGCTGATCCGCCAGGCTTGCCGGTGGGCTCATGATCCGGCCAGCTGCTTTTCCAGCCGTTTTGCAAACACCGTCATTTCCTTGGCGGCCTGCACATCGCCCTTCTGCGTTGCCGTGGCGATGCCCTGGCGGTAGGCCTGCAGCGCCGCTTGCGGCTGCGCGTCGGCCGCCAGGGCCTTGCCCAGCAGCTTCCAGGCGGCGGAATAAGACGGGTCCCGGCGCACCGCCTCGCCCAGATGCAGCGCCGCTTTAGCCATGTCTCCCGCCTTTAGCCACTCATTACCCAGACCGTAACGCAGCAGGGCGCCATCCCGGGGGCCATCCAGCAGTTTTTCCAGGTTTTGGATTATGGGTGTGCTCATTTAACATGCCTCTTTTCTTTCACTCAGAACTGAGACCCCGCCATGCGCAAAACGATCATTTCCACGCCCAAGGCCCCGGCCGCCATCGGCACCTATTCCCAGGCCGTCAAGGTGGGCGACACCATCTACCTGTCCGGCCAGATCGGCCTGGACCCGGCGGCCATGACCCTGGCAGATGGCATCGACGCCCAGATCATCCAGGTTTTCGAGAACCTGAAAGCCGTGGCCGAAGCCGCCGGGGGGGCGCTGGCCGACGTGGTGAAGCTCAATGTCTTCCTCACCGACCTGGGTAATTTTGCCAAGGTCAATGAAGCCATGGCCCGCTATTTCAGCGCGCCCTTCCCGGCCCGGGCTGCCGTCGGCGTCAAGGAACTGCCCCGGGGCGCCCTGGTGGAAGCCGATGCGGTGATGTGTCTGGGCGCATGAAAAAAGGGGCGGCGGCTCCCGCCCCCAAAAGGGGCTCCGGCCTCGAACCGTTGCTCAAGCGGCTGGGGCTGCGGCGGCGGGAAGACCTGCTGCTGCACCTGCCGCTGCGCTACGAGGATGAAACCTGCATCACGCCGATTGCCCAGGCTCCCTGGGTGGGGGGAGTGCAGGTGGAAGGCGAGGTGTTGTCCTGCGAGGTGCAGCTGCGCCCCCGGCGGCAGCTGGTGGCGGTGCTGGACGATGGCAGCGGCCGCCTGATCCTGCGCTTCCTCAGCTTCTACGCCAGTCAGCAGCAGGCTCTCCTGCCTGGCCACCGGGTGCGTTGCCTGGGTGAGGTACGCAACGGCTTCTTCGGGGCCGAGATGGTGCACCCCCGCTTGCGCCAGGTGCGGGCAGACACGCCCCTGCCCGAGGCCCTGACCCCGGTGTATCCCACTACGGCGGGGCTGGCCCAGTCGGCCCTCTCCCGGATCATCGCTCGCGCCCTTTCCGGCCCGGCCCTGGAGGAAGTGCTGGCGCCGGAATGCCTTGCCCGGCACCGCCTGCCCACCCTGTGGCAGGCGATCCGGGCCCTGCACGGCCCCCGGCCCGGTGATTCCCTGGAAGCCCTTTTAACCCGCAATCACCCGGCCTGGCGGCGGGTGAAGCTGGACGAACTGCTGGCCCAGCAGCTTTCCCTGCGCCAGGCCTATCTGGCCCGGCGCGAAGTGGGGGCGCCACCCCTCACCGGTTCCGGCGAGTTGGCCAGGCAACTCAAGGCCCGGCTGCCCTTTGCCCTTACCAGCGCCCAGGAGCGGGTCGAGGCCGAGATCCTCGCCGACCTGGCCCAGCCCCATCCCATGCAGCGCCTGCTCCAGGGCGACGTGGGCAGCGGCAAGACCCTGGTGGCGGCCCTGGCGGCCTGCCAGGCCATTGCTTCAGGCTGGCAGGCCGCCTTCATGGCGCCGACGGAAATCCTGGCGGAACAGCATTATCTCAAGCTCAAGGATTGGCTCGAACCCCTGGGTGTGAGCGTGGCCTGGCTCACCGGCAGCCTCAAGGCCAGGGCCCGGCGTGAGCAGATCGAAGCAGCAAGGCAGGCCGGGCTGGTGGTGGGCACCCATGCCCTGATTCAAGAAGGGGTGGATTTCGGGCGCCTGGGCCTGGTCATCATCGACGAGCAGCACCGCTTTGGTGTCCAGCAACGCCTGGCCCTGCGCCAGAAGGGCGGCACGCCGCATCAGTTGATGATGTCGGCCACCCCGATTCCCCGCACCCTGGCCATGAGCCATTACGCCGATCTGGATGTGTCGGTGCTGGACGAACTGCCGCCGGGCCGCACCCCGATCCGCACCCGTCTGGCCCGGGACGACCGGCGCGATCAAGTGATGGATTATGTGCGCCGCAAGGTCGGGGAGGGCCGCCAGGTGTATTGGGTCTGCCCCCTGATCGAGGAATCCGAAGCCCTGCAGTTGCAGACCGCCCTGGAGACCCATGCCTGGCTGCAGCAGGAACTGGCCGGAATCTCCATCGGCCTGGTCCATGGCCGCCTCAAGGCCCCGGAAAAGCAGGCGGTGATGGCGGCCTTTGCTGCCGGCGAAGTGGATCTGCTGGTGGCGACCACGGTGATCGAGGTGGGGGTGGATGTGCCCAATGCCAGCCTGATGGTGATCGAACACGCGGAGCGCTTCGGCCTCTCCCAGTTGCATCAGCTGCGCGGCCGGGTGGGGCGCGGCCTCCACGAGAGCGTCTGCATCCTGCTCTATGCCGAACCCCTGTCCGACACCGCCAAATCCCGCCTGAAGATCATCTTCGAACACACGGACGGCTTCGAAATCGCCCGCCAGGACCTGCAGCTACGAGGGCCGGGCGAATTCGTCGGCAGCCGCCAGAGCGGGGTGCCCCTGCTGCGCTATGCCGATCTGGAAAGGGATGCGGACCTGGTGGAATTGGCCCGGGAACTGGCCGAGGATCTGCTTGCCCAGGCGCCGGCCAAAGCGGCCCTGCAACGGGAGCGCTGGCTGGGCGGGCGCGAGGAAATGCTCAAGGTCTGATGCGGCCCCGCTGAGGGGGAGCCATACCCGCAGCCGCGGGATTCCCGGTTTCGAAAACCCGGTCCGGCTCAAGTCTGCTGGGCCGCGTAGGCCGATACACTGACCCCCGCCGCGGCCAGGAATTCGCGCAGGCGCTTCACATCCGGGCGGGCAAACTCGTTGCTGTGGTGCGGGTGGTGCAAAATGAACTCATGACCGTTCAATAGCACCCTGAAGCGGGCGCCGTGGCTGGACTCGATCTGGGCGCCCAGATGGTTGAGCAAGGATTCCACCTCGTGCCACTGCAAATTGTTGGGCGAGGGGTCATGGAAAATGGCTTCCAGGGTATGCAGGTGTTTGTGGCTCATGGCGGGCTCCCTCGAAATGCGGGTACGGTATGTACAGTATGTTTCCGATAGTAGCCGATTTGCGGCGCACAGGGCCGCATGGGTCAGCCGCTTGGATCGTCCGCTTGGGTCATTCGCCTGGATCATTTAATCCCAGCGCTGCTGATAGGAGAAGGTCGGCAGTTTCCAGCCAAAGCGTAGCGCCAGCATGCGAAAGGCAAAGCCGGCGGCAAAGCAGATCACGGTCGTGAGATCGGCATCGACGCCCAGGTGGCGCAGGACGAGGAACAAGGCGCAGACCAAGAGGGAGACGCTGGCATACAACTCGCGGCAGAACACCACGGGCACCTGGTTGCACAGCACATCGCGCAGGATGCCACCGCAGATGCCCGTGATCATGCCGGCCATGATTACCACGACCACCGGGTAATCGAGCGGTAACGCCACGTTGCAGCCGATCAGGGAGAAGGCCACCAGGCCCAGGGCGTCGAGCATCAGGAAGATGCTTTTCATGTGGTGCATGAAGTGTGCGAGCAAGGTGGTGGCCAGACCGGCGGCAATCACCAGGTAAACATATTCCGGATGCTGGGTCCAGCCGATGGGATAGTGTCCCAGGACGACATCCCGGATGGTGCCGCCGCCCAGGGCGGTGACAAAGGCAATCACCGCCACCCCGAAGAAATCCATGTCGCGGCGACCGGCCGCCAGGGCGCCGGACATGGCTTCGGCGGTAATGGCAATCAGATAAATGAGCGGCAGCAGGTCGAATTGCTGGGTGGCAAGGGGTTGAAAAATCTGGGCGAGACCATCGCGCATGGAAGAGACTCCGTCAAAATGGGGAAGCCTCGCTGCGGATGCTGCCGTGACGTCGCTCCCCCTGTCTTTTTTACCTGCGCGATCATGGGAGCTGGCGCCTGCGGCAAAGCCTGTGCATCCGGCGCGCTCCTGCGGGGCCGGCGATTATCGGGATTCAGGGGAATGCGTGTCAAGCAAGTGAGTCCCTGGAATTTTTTTGCGCTAAGGTAGCGGAGTTTTCGATCATGATGCGTGTTGAATCCGGTCTGGGGCAAAAGGAAAATCATGAAAACCCTGTTTCGCTCCCTCCTCAGAGGCGTCATCCGGTTCTTGTTCCGGGTACAGGTGCGGGGGCAGCCGGAGGCACTCGAAGCCCGGCCTCTGCTGGTGATTGCCAACCACGTGTCGTTTCTGGATGGCCTGTTGCTGGGCCTGTTCCTGCCCATCGAGGACCCGGTGTTCGTGGTTCATACCGGAGTGGTGAACAATCCCATCTTCCGCCTGGTGCTGAAGCTCTCCGAGCATCTGACGGTGGACCCCGTCAGTCCCATGGCCATGAAGAAGGTGATCCGGTTGCTGGAGGCGGGGCGCCCCGTGGTGATTTTCCCCGAGGGGCGCATCACCCTGACCGGCAGCCTGATGAAGGTTTATGACGGCCCGGCCTTCGTGGCCGCCAGGACCGGGGCCACCCTGTTGCCGGTGTGTCTGGATGGCCCTTCGCGCAGCCATTTTTCCCGGCTTTCCGGCCGGCATCCCAAGCAATTTTTTCCCCGCATCACCTTGACCATCCTGCCCCCCCGGACCTTCCCCTGGCCGGATGCGCCGACGGCCAAACTGCGTCGGCACCGGGCCGGAGAGGCCATGCGCCGCCTGATGCAGGAGATGATCTTCGCCTCCCATTCCCCCCGGACCCTCTATGCCAGCTTCTGCGATGTGATGCAGATTCATGGCCGCCGCCGGATGCTGGAGGACATCAAGCAGGTGGAGTATTCCGCTCACGAGCTGCTCAAGATGACCCTGATGCTGAGCCGTCTGGTGGCGCGCCAGACCCGGCCGGGGGAGAGGGTGGGGTTGCTGCTGCCCAATCTGGCCCCCACCCTGGGTTTGATCCTGGGCTTGCCGGCCTTGCAACGGGTGCCGGCCATGCTCAATTACACGGCGGGGAGCGAGGCCATGCAGGCCGCCTGTACTGCCGCCGAGGTCAGGACCCTGGTGACTTCCCGGGCCTTTGTGGAACAGGCCGGACTGGCCGGCAAGCTGGATGCCTTGCAGGGTGTCGAGCGGCTGTATCTGGAAGACCTGCGTGCCAGCATCGGTCTGGGTGACAAGCTCTGGCTGATGGCCTGGGCCCTGTGGTTCCCGCGCCGAGTCGAATTGCCGGGTTCCCCCGAGGATGCGGCAGTGGTGTTGTTTACCTCGGGTTCCGAAGGCAAGCCCAAGGGCGTGGAGCTCTCGCACCGGGCGATCCTGGCCAACATCGCCCAGATCCGCGCCGTGGTGGATTTTTCCGTCGACGACAAGGTGCTCAATGCCTTGCCCATCTTCCATTCCTTCGGCCTTACCGCCGGCACCCTGTTGCCGGTGCTGTCGGGGGCCCGCCTGTTCCTGTACCCCTCACCCCTGCACTACCGGGTGATTCCCGAACTGGCCTATGACCGGGGCTGCACGGTGCTGTTTGGCACCAGCACCTTCCTGGGCCATTACGCCAGGTTCGCCCATCCCTACGACTTTTACCGCCTGCGCTATGTGATTGCCGGGGCGGAAAAGCTGTCGGATCCGGTGCGGGGCCTCTGGTTCGAGAAATTCGGCCTGCGCATTTTCGAAGGCTACGGCACCACCGAGACCGCACCGGTGCTGGCCGTGAATACCCCCATGGCCTACCGTACCGGCACGGTCGGCCAGTTGCTGCCGGGTGTGGAGCATCGCCTGGTGCCCGTGCCCGGGATGGCGGGCGGCGGCATCCTGCATGTGAAGGGACCCAACCTGATGAGCGGCTATTTGAAGGTGGAACAGCCGGGCGTCCTGCACTACCCCGGGTCCGGGCTGGGCGCGGGCTGGTACGAGACGGGCGATGTGGTGGAACTGGATGAAGACGGTTTCGTGAAGATCATCGGTCGGGTCAAACGCTTTGCCAAGGTGGGCGGGGAAATGGTGAGCCTGGAAGTGGTGGAAAAGCTGGCGCTTGCTGCGTCCCCGTCGGCTCTCCATGCGGCATCCAGCCAGCCCGATCCGGGCAAGGGTGAAGCCCTGGTATTGTTTACCACGGATCCGGACTTGAACCGGGAAATCCTGCAGCTCCGGGCCCGGGACCTGGGCGTGGCGGAGCTGGCGGTGCCGCGCAAGATCGTGCGCGTCGACGCCCTGCCCCTGCTGGGCACCGGCAAGATCGACTATGTGACCCTGAAATGCATGGCGGAGGCGGTCTGAGATGAATCACCCTCATCCTTTCCCCGCGTCTGTCTTTGCCCCCTACCGTTTCTTTGAGGCTGCCTGAACATGAATGAAGCCCGGCAAGACAAGCGCGAGCATTCCCAGTTCACCCTGCTCGCCGACCGCCGTTTCGGCCCGCTGTTCGCCACTCAGTTCCTTGGCGCCTTCAATGACAATCTGTTCAAGAATGCGCTGGTGGTGCTGCTTACCTTTCAGGCGGCTTCCTGGACCCGCCTCGATGCTTCGCTGCTGGCCAATCTGGCGGCGGGGCTGTTCATCCTGCCTTTTTTCCTGTTCTCGGCCACTGCCGGGCAACTGGCGGACAAGTTCGACAAGGCGCTGCTGGCCCGGCTCACCAAAATCCTGGAAGTCGCCATCATCCTGCTGGCCGGGGTGGGCTTTGCCCTGGAGAGCCTGGTGCTGCTGCTTGCGGCCTTGTTCCTGCTTGGCCTGCAATCCACCCTGTTCGGCCCGGTCAAGTACGCCATCTTGCCCCAGCACCTGCGCCCCGATGAACTGGTGGGCGGCAATGCCCTGGTGGAGGCCGGTACTTTCGTTGCCATCCTGCTTGGCACCCTCGGCGGCGGCCTGCTGGCCGGGCTGGAGGGGGGCACGGCCTGGATCACCGGGGTGAGCCTGCTGGTGGCATGGCTGGGTTACCTGGCCAGCCGGGGCATTCCCCATGCGCCGGCTCCGGAGCCGGCGCTGCGCATCAACCCCAATCCCTTGACGGAAACCTGGCGCTGCATCGGCTTTGCCCGGGCCGATCATTCCGTGTTCCTGTCGATCCTCGCCATCTCCTGGTTCTGGCTCTATGGTGCGCTGTTCCTGGCTCAGTTTCCTGCCTACACCAAGTCAGTGCTGGGGGGCGGCGAGGGCATGGTGACCCTGCTCCTGGCGGTGTTTTCCGTGGGGGTTGGCGGAGGCTCCCTGCTGTGCGAAAAGCTGTCGCGCCACAAGGTGGAGACTGCTCTGGTGCCCCTGGGGGCTCTGGGCATGACCCTGTCCGGACTGGATTTCGCCTGGGCCTCGATGGGCCGGGCCCCGGCCGGGGAGGTTCTACCTCTCGCGGTGCTGCTGGGCCAGGGCAGCACCTGGCGCCTGTTGCTCGACCTGCTGTTGCTGGGCGCCAGCGGCGGCCTCTACTGCGTGCCCCTGTATGCCCTGGTGCAGCAGCGCAGCCATCCCGGCCACCGGGCCCGGATCATTGCGGCCAACAATATTCTCAATGCCCTGTTCATGGTGGCTGGCGCTCTGGGGGCGGTGGCCCTGCTCGCGGGGGGCCTTGGCATTCCCGCCCTGTTCGCCCTGGCAGCCGGGGTCAATGGACTGATCGCCCTCTGCCTTTGCACGGTGGTGCCCGGCTTCATCCGCCGGGGACTGATCTGCCTGGGCCTGCGGCGGGAATAGTCGGGAATGGGCGGGAATGGGCGGGAATGGGTTTGTGACAAATCGGTTTCTGAAAATTCAGCATTCTGTTTATCATCCTTCCCGGAAGTGTTGTTTTGCTGATGTCTTTTGATCCAGTATGGAGCAGGCCCCGCCTGCCAGCGAGGAGTGACGATGAATCTGAAAACCCGCATCACGGCGGCGATGGTGCTGGTCTTTGCCCTGTTCCTGGTGGCGGCCGGGGTGGCCTTGTATGGTCTGCATCTCTCGAAAGCGACTTTCATCCGGCATCTGGAGGTGGACATGGCCCTGGAGCGGGCCATTGTCGGCATATATGCCCAGGGTTTGCAAAGCGGCCAGGCCCTGCGCAACGTGACTTTGGACCCGGCCAACAAGACCGGCCACGCCAATCTGGCCAAGGCGCTGGAAGAATTCGGCCAGTACGCCCAGGCCGCCCAGGCCCTGGTGCCGGCCGGCAGCCCCCTGGCCGGGGTGCTGGCCCAGGTCAATGGGCTGGCCCAGGCGCGCAGGCAACTGATCGAACAGGTGGTGGCCGTTGCCGTGAGCGGTGATCAGGCCGGCGCCATACAACTCATCAACAGCAAGGAAACCCCGCTGTGGCGGCAGATCCGCGCCCATCTGCTAGAGCAGATGAAAGTGATGAAGGAGGACATCGAGCGCAGCAAGCAGACCAGCATTGCCGCCATCGAGCGTTCCGAAATCCTGGTGGGGGTGCTGGTGCTGGCCAGTCTGGTGGTCGCCGTCGTCATGTTGACCCGGCTGCTATCGACCGTGGGGCAGCAGCTGGGGGCCGATCCTTCCGAAGTGAAACGGGTGGCGGAGCAGGTGGCGGCAGGCAATCTGACGGTTGCGATGGATCACCCCCGGGCCGGCAGCGTCATGGCGGCCATGGCCACCATGCAGGGGCAACTGGCCGGTTTGGTGGGGCAGATTCGCCAGAATGCGGATTCCCTGCTGGAGGCAGCCGATCTGCTCAACCGCAGTTCCAGTGCCGTGGCGGAGCGTTCCACGCATCAGAGTGAGGCGGTGGCGGCCGTGGCGGCGGCCATGGAAGAAATGACCGTGGGCATTACCCTGGTCCGCGACCACTCCGGGGAGGCCCGTGACTATGCCCAGAAATCCGGCGAACTGTCCCGCCAGGGTAACGAGGTGGTGGCCCAGGTGGTGCAGGGCATGGGCCGGGTGGCGGATTCCGTCACCGAATCGGCCCAGGTGATCTCCACCCTGGAGCGGGAGTCCGAGAAGATCGCCGCCATTGTCGGGGTGATCAAGGAAATTACCGACCAGACCAATCTGCTCGCCCTGAATGCGGCGATCGAGGCCGCCCGGGCCGGGGAGCAGGGCCGCGGCTTTGCCGTGGTGGCCGACGAGGTGAGGAAGCTGGCCGAGCGCACCGCCCAGTCCACGGTGGAAGTCGCGGCGACCGTGGATGTGGTCCGTAACGGCATCCAGCAGGGAGTGGAGCGCATGGAGGACGGCGTGCGCCTGGTGAGTTCCGAATCTGCCGAGGTGGCCCAGGCGGGCGAAACCATCTCCGCCCTGCATGGCTATGCGGAAAAGGTGTTGTCCTCCGTCAATGAAATCGGCGAGGCCCTCGGGGAGCAAAGTTCGGCCAGCACCGAAATCGCCCAGCGGGTGGAACTGATCGCCCAGATCAGCGAACAGAACGCGGCGGCCGTCCAGGAAAGCGCCGGGGCGGCCAGGCAGTTGCAGGACCTGGCCCGCAACCTGAGCGAGACGGTGAACCACTTTCGCATCTGAAGCGGCTTCCGGGCGGGGTCAGGCATGCCGACAGACCACGCTGCACTTGACGCCGATGCCTGCCGCCGTGGCCCCATGGCTACCCTTTTTGCGGTTTTCGTGCTGTTTCCGCTGGTCGGAGCCAGTCCATTCTTGGGGGCGATGTGGTCAAGGTATTTCGAGAACCAGTTGCCATCCAGAGCGTTGACTGAATCGGCCTCCATCTGGAGTGCTGGACTCACATTTTTCCCCGGATCGCCTGCTGCAAGGATGTGAACTCGGACGCCAAAGGATTGTGCGACATGAACCGCTATGCGGAGGTCTTCATCGCCTGTAACCAATACAGCGTCAGCGATGGCACCATTTCGAGCAAGGTCGATGAGATCGGTGACAATCAGGGAATCGACACCTTTTTGCTCGCCAGCACTATTTAGTGCGCCGAGACGTAGCTTGATGCCGGAAAGTACGGCTAAGCTGCTTTGCTCTAGAGACAGCCTCGGGCCTGGCATGGCATCGTACCAATAGGCACGCAACAACGAGGCACGCAACAACGAGGCACGCAACAACGGCAGATTGTCCGAGATGGCAGATGCTTCTGCGCACAAGGCAGAGAACAGTTGCTGCGGGGATTTGATGGAGACCTGCTTTCGTGGGACTGAACTACCAAATGCAGCTTGCGCCCCAGCAGCGAAAAAATAACCGGCATCAACAAAAATCGCATAGCGATCCATCGCTGATTCCTTTCGGAGTCAGAAAAGTAAAAGCCCCTTTCGGGGCTTTGTGTAGGCTGCCGCGCCAGATAACGTAGTGGTCACGACAGCAATGGAGTCTGTATATATCCAGTGTGGCGGAATTTCAATATCCGGTTTTAGGCATGCAATCCAGTGTGCCGGCCCGCTTGGCTGCGCGCTGAAATTCCTTCGTCATGGCGGTTTCGCGGGTATTGCGCAGGTATCGTGCAGGTATCGTGCAGGTATCGTGCAGGTATTGAAAACCCGCCCGGCAATGTGACGTGGAAGACCATCGAGGACGGCTTCATTCCTCATCCCCCTCCCGCCGCCGATCGCGGGCGTTGGAGATCGTCGACATGCGCACGGCGGCCACCGGGTTGCCGCGTGGCAAGGGGATGCCGAAATCTCGCGCTGCGGCCTTGTAGAGGCGATTCGGCACTGCCTGGTGATGCTGGACGGCTGGACGGCTGGACGGTCTGCGCTGCCAGTTTCTTGCTCAACTCGTCGCGCGGGGTGAAGGCGCCGGTGTCCATCTCCCGCTCCACCGGGCGCGTTCATTTTTCAGCGTCGCGACGAGTCTCGAGGGTCCTGGACTAGGGCGGGAATCCCGCGCTTCATTCTTCATGCCTGAGCTTGATACTGGTAAGCTCCCCGCATTCGAATGGTGCACACGATTTACCGCTCCTGTGACATGGCTGTGAAAAATTTAGCTCAAATCCGTGAAAAGCTCGATAACTACGAGCGTCTGATGCGGCTGGACAAGCCGATTGGCACCTTGTTGCTGCTCTGGCCCACCTTCTGGGCCTTGTGGCTTTCTTCCGGGGGGCGTCCGAGCTGGGTCTGGGTCTGGGTGTTTGCCCTGGGTACGGTGCTGATGCGCTCCGCTGGCTGCGTCATCAATGATTATGCCGACCGGGATTTCGACCCTCATGTGGCGCGCACCCGGGAGCGGCCGCTGGCGGCGCGCCGGGTCAGCCCCCGCGAGGCTCTGCTGCTGGCGGCAGGCCTCACCCTGGCGGCCCTGCTGCTGATCCTGCCCCTGGCCACGCCCTTGCTGCTGGGCCTGGCCGTGGTGGCCGCCTTCCTGGCGGGCTCTTATCCCTTCACCAAACGGTTTTTTGCCATTCCCCAGGCCTATCTGGGCATCGCTTTCGGCTTTGGCATCCCCATGGCCTATGCGGCGCAGCAGGGCGGCCTGCCCACCGAGGCCTGGCTGTTGCTGCTGGCCAACGTGTTCTGGGCGGTGGCCTACGACACCGAATACGCCATGGTGGATCGGCCTGATGACCTGAAGATCGGCATCAAGACCTCGGCCATCACCTTTGGCCGCTTCGACTTGCTGGCGGTGATGTTCTGCTACGCCGCCGCCTTCGGCCTGATCGCCTGGGTGGGGATGCAGGCGGGGCTGGGCTGGGCTTTTGTGGGGGGGCTGCTGGTGGCGGCTGCTCTGGCGGTTTATCACTACACCCTGATCCGGGAGCGCCAGGGTCCCGGGTGCTTCAAAGCCTTCCTGCATAACAACTGGGTCGGGGCGGCCATCTTTGCCGGCATCGTCCTGGATTATGGCCGACGGGGCATCCTGCCGTTCTGAGTTCCGGACCTGGAGCCAGGCCATGAAGTCTGGCCTCCCGCAGCCGCTGCAGGGCCAGGGCCGCATGCTGGAACAGCCCGTGCCTGAAACGGTGGCGCTGGCCGGCCCGCTCATTTTTTGCTCCGGGAATGTGGGCAGCCGTTGCAAATGTGGGCGGCTTGGGGCATCGTTCCTTGCTTCGGAACAACGGAAGTCTTCATGCACTACCGCGATCTGCGTGATTTCATCGCGCAACTGGAAACCCGGGGGGAGCTCAAGCGCATCGGCGTCGAAGTCAGCCCCCACCTGGAAATGACCGAGATTGCCGACCGGGTGCTGCGCGCCGGCGGCCCGGCCCTGCTCTTCGAGAAACCCAAGGGCCACAGCCTGCCGGTGCTCACCAACCTGTTCGGCACCCCCGAGCGGGTCGCGATGGGCATGGGCGCCGGCGGCGAACGGGGCGAGGACTGGAAAACCGCCCTGCGGGAAGTGGGACAGACCCTCGCCTATCTGAAAGAGCCGGATCCACCCCGGGGGCTGAGGGAAGCCTGGGACAAGCTGCCGCTCCTAAGACAGGTGCTCGCCATGGCGCCCAAACAGGTGTCTTCCGCCCCCTGCCAGGAAGTGGTGTGGGAGGGAGCGGCGGTGGATCTCACCCGTCTCCCCATCCAGCACTGCTGGCCCGGCGACGTGGCGCCGCTCATCACCTGGGGCCTCACCGTCACCCGGGGGCCCTTCAAGAAGCGCCAGAACCTCGGCATCTACCGCCAGCAGCGACTCGGGCCCAACAAGCTCATCATGCGCTGGCTGGCGCACCGGGGCGGCGCCCTGGATTACCGCGACCACTGCCAGGCGAACCCCGGCCAGCCCTTTCCGGTCGCGGTGGTGCTGGGCTGCGACCCGGCCACCCTGCTCGGGGCCGTGACCCCGGTGCCCGACAGCCTCTCCGAATACCAGTTTGCCGGCCTCTTGCGCGGCTCCCGCACCGAGCTCACCCGCTGCCTGGGCAACGAGCTTTCGGTGCCGGCCCGGGCCGAGATCGTCCTCGAAGGGGTGATCCATCCGGGCGAAACGGCGCTGGAGGGGCCCTATGGCGACCATACCGGCTATTACAACGAACAGGCGGAGTTCCCGGTCTTCACGGTAGAGCGCATGACCCTGCGCCGCGAGCCGATCTATCACTCCACCTACACTGGAAAACCCCCCGATGAGCCGGCCATGCTCGGCCTCGCCCTCAACGAGGTGTTCGTGCCGCTCTTGCAAAAGCAGTACCCGGAAATCGCCGACTTCTACCTGCCGCCCGAAGGCTGCTCCTACCGCATGGCCATCGTCAGCATCAAGAAGCAGTATCCGGGGCATGCCAAGCGGGTGATGTTCGGCATCTGGTCCTTTTTGCGCCAGTTCATGTACACCAAGTTCATCATCGTCACCGACGCTGACATCGACATCCGCGACTGGAAGGAAGTGATCTGGGCGCTCACCACCCGCATGGATGCGGGCCGGGACACCACCCTGGTGAGCAACACCCCGATCGACTATCTCGATTTCGCCTCCCCGGTGGCCGGCCTGGGCGCCAAGATGGGGCTCGATGCCACCCACAAGTGGCCGGGGGAAACCAGCCGCGAATGGGGCACGCCGATCGTCATGGAGGCGGCGGTGAAACAGCGGGTGGATGAACTCTGGGAGCGTCTGGGGCTCTGATCATTTCAGCTGGCTGGCATCGAGCAGGATCGCCTGATCGCCGATGAAATTGACTTCCACCTTGCTTTCACCCTGTTGCCAGTGGCAACTGCGGACAGCCAGGGTTTCATCGCATTTGTCGGGTTCGCCGATCAGGGCGCTGACTTCCTTGAGGCTCATGCCCAGCTTCAACTGGTCATAGTTGGCGAGAGTCAGTTTGCTGCAGGCGGCGAGTGTCATCAAAGCCAGCAGGGGCAGTAGCAGTCGTTTGCGCATGGGAGTGTTCCGGTCAAGAGGTCTTTTCAGCATACTGGAATTGCCGGCGCGGGACCTTTTTTTTCACGATTTTCTCTTTCTGGGAGTACAGAATGAACGAACCCGTTGTCCTTGCACCGGACCCTCTGGAAGGGGCCCGCAGCTGGGCTCACATCATGTACGGCCTGCATGCCTTTTCCGCCCTCAGCGGGGTGCTGACCTCGGCCACCATTGTCGGAGCCTTCCTGTTTGGCTGGCCTTCCATCATTGCGGTGATCCTCAACTACATCAAACGGGGCGACGTCGCCGGTACCTGGCTGGACAGCCATTACCGCTGGCAACTACGCACTTTCTGGTATGCCCTGCTCTGGTGTGGCGTGGCCGGGCTGCTGGCCATCACCATCATCGGCCTGCCGGCTGCCCTCCTGGTGCTGTTAGTGGCCGGGATCTGGGTTCTGTACCGGGTGATCCGTGGCTGGGTGGCCCTGGTGGACCGCAAGCCGATGCCGGTTCCTGCGCCTTGACCCGGCCTTGTTCCGGCGGCCGATCAGGAATTGCTAGCGGGCGGAAGGGCTCTGGCTGACCCAGAGCAACAGGGCGTCCAGCGCGGGCTGGCCCATGTCGGCCTGGGGGTGATTGATGATGAAGGTGACCGCATGACGGCGGCCCTGGGCGTCCAGCACATAGCCGGCCATTGCCTTGACTTTGTCAAGAGAGCCTGTCTTGATATGGGCCCGGCCGGTGGCGGCGCTATCCGTGAGGCGGCGCTTCATGGTGCCGTCCACGCCGGCCAGGGGCAGGGAGGCCATGAACTCCGGCATCACCGGGCTCTGCCAGGCCGCCAGCAGCAGACGGTTGAGATGGGCGGCGCTGATTTGCTCCACCCGGGAGAGTCCCGAGCCGTTTTCGAGCACCAGCTCCGGGAATTCCAGTCCTTTGGCGGCGAGCCAGCGGTTCAGGCGCTCCCGGGCCCGGGCCACGGTGGATGGCTGCCCCTCGCCGCTGCCCAGCGTAAGAAAGAGCTGGCGGGCCATGACGTTGTTGCTCCACTTGTTTATGTCCCGGACCACCTCGCTCAGGGGCGGGGATTCCTGACTGGCCAGCAGGCGTGCCTGGGGCGGCGTGCGGCCGCTGCGTACCCGGCCTTGAATGCTTCCCCCCAGTTCCTGCCACAGGGCACGGAACAGACCTTCCGCATGAGGCTCGGCGGCGAGGGGGGAGAGATACAGGCTGCGCTCACCGCAGCTCACCGGGTAGGGGCCGCTGATCTCCAGCCGCCCGGGGCTTTGGCGCATCTCCAGGCGGTCGCGCCAGCCGTCACAAGGACCCGTGGCCGGGGTCAGGCGGCCTTCCACTTGCAGGCCAGCGCTGGGGGTTTCGCTCCAGAACCGTACCTGCTCCCCTTCGGGCTTCAGGGTGAAGCGCAAGGCCCGGTAATCCAGCAGCAGGCCATCCGGCCCGACGTTGTAGGCGCGCAAGGGCTTATTGTCGAAGGCGGCCGGGTCGAAGGGGGGAAGCTCGAAAACGGAGCGGTCCAGGACCAGGTCCCCGTCGATATGGCGGATGCCACGCACCCGTAGCTGACGCAGCAGGGCCGTGAAATTTTCCAGGGTCAACTTGGGGTCGCCGCTGCCCTTCAGGTAGAGGTGGCCGCTCAGCCGGCCCTCGGCGTCGGGTTCGGCGGTTGCCCAGGCGCCGGTCTGCCAGGTGGCGGCGGGGCCGAGGATTTCCAGGGCCGCGTAGGTGGTCACGAGCTTCATCACCGAAGCTGGATTCATGGCCTTCTGGGCATTGTGGGCGAGCAGGGGGCGGGGCGCGTCCAGGGGCTGGACCACCACCGCCACGGCCGTGGTGGGAATGTGGGCGGCCGCCAGGGCCTGGGTGACGCTGGCCGGCAGGGCCTGGGCCAGCAGGGAACCGGCCCAGAGCAGCAGGGCGGCCCCGGTCAGGGATCGGATCATCGGTGTCGGTAGAGCTGGAACTGGGCGACTACGTCATCTAGCTGGTGGGCGGTCTGCAACAGCTCATCCGCCGCGATCTTGGCTTGCCGGGCGGAATCGGTGTTCTGCTCGATCAGGTCGGTGATGTGCTCCATATTGCTGGCGACTTCCTGGCTGGCGATGTTTTGCTGCTGGGCGGCCTCGGAAATCTGCTGGGCCATGCTGGAGACCTGCTGGCTGGAACCGGTGATGCCCTCCAGGCCGGAGAGGCTCTCATGCAGCATGCCGATTCCAGTGCCGACCTCCTGGGCCGCCTGCTCCATGCTGGCGACGGCAGTCTGGGCCACCGACTGGATTTCGCTGACCATGGTGGCAATGTCGGTGGTGGAGCTGGCGGTGCGCTCGGCCAGCTTCTTCACCTCGTCGGCCACCACGGCGAAGCCCCGGCCCTGTTCCCCGGCCCGGGCGGCCTCGATGGCAGCGTTGAGGGCGAGGAGGTTGGTCTGGCTGGCGATTTCCTGGATCACCCGGGTGATGTCGCCGATCTTCTGGATGGCGTGGGAGAGCTGGTTGATGATGTGGCTGGAAGCCTGGACCGATTCGACCACCTTGCCGGTGGCGGTCATGCTCTGGCCGATCTTGTCATTGCTTTTCAGTACCAGGTCCTGGGAATTGCGGGCGGCGCTGGCGGTTTCTCCCGCATTGCTGGCCACTTCGGCCACGGACTGGCTGAATTCCTCGGTGGCGGCGGCGACGCTCTGGACGGCGTCCTGCTGTTGCAGCGACTGTTCGGCGACCTGGCTCATGTGGCGTTCCAGCAGCTGGCTCTTGCTGTCAATGGCCCGGGAAGCCGTGCGGACTTCATCCAGCATGGCCTGCAGGTGTGCTTGCATGACCCCCAGGTTGCAGAGCAGGATGCCGGTTTCGTCGCGGCCCGAGACGTCGATATTTTCCGTCAGCTTGCCTTCGGCAATGCTTTCGAAGTGGCTCAGGGCCTTGCGGATGGGCGTGACGATGGCCTGGATCAGCAGGTGGCCACCGAGGACGGCGATCAGCAGGGCCGCCAGGGTGCCGCCGATCGCCAGTTGCAGCACCAGTTCATAGCGTTTTTCCGCCTGGGTGTGGCGCTGGGCGGCGGCCTGGGCCAGGCGGTCGATCAGGGCGTTGCCGTCTTGCTGCATCCGGGTGTAGAGCGGGTTGATGTTGAGCAGCAGGACTTCATTGGCCTTCAGGTAATCCCCTTGTTGCAGCAGCTCGCGGGCCGGGTTTATCCCCTCCCGGGAAAAACGCTGCCGCGCTTCCCCGAACTTGTCGAGCAAGGCTTTTTGCTCAGGACTCATGGGGAGGGCCTTGACCTCCTCCAGCAGGGAATTGATTTCCTGGCGGTTCTTCAGGGTGTTGTCGATGTGCAGGGCCAGGGGATGGTCATGGAGCCGGGCATTCGGGTTGCCGGGGTCATGCTGCAGGCCGAGCATGAGCTGGGAGCGGTTGTCGCTCAGCAAGAACATGATGCGGTTGATCTTGTTGGAAGGGGCGAGCTCGTTCTGGTAGAGGGACTGCAATTCCCGGTTGGCTACGGCAATGCCTTTGACTCCCATGATGCCGCCCAGGATCAGCATCAGCATCAGGCCGAGCAGCATGGTCCACAGGCGGGTCTTGAGGGTCAGCTTGCCGAACCAGCCGCCCCGGGCGGAACTGAACTTGGCCTTGCTTTGCCGCAACTGGGCATAAGTGGCCTCGGCGGTTTTCACCTGCTGGGCATTGGCGGGTGTGCGCACCGACATGTAGCCGGTGATCTGGCCGTTTTTCTTGACCGGCACCACGAAGGCCTCCACCCAGTAGTGGTCACCGTTCTTGCAGCGGTTCTTGACCAGTCCCCGCCAGGGCACGCCCGACTTGACCGTGTTCCACAGGTCTTCAAAGGCCTGGGCGGGCATGTCCGGGTGGCGCACGATGTTGTGGCTCTGGCCGATCAATTCGGCCCGGGAAAAACCACTGATCTGCTCAAAGGCGTCATTCGCATATGTGATGACGCCTTTGAGATCGGTTCGGGAAATCAGGTAAGCATCGGCAGGAAAAGCGACTTCACGTTGGGTGACCGGCTGATTGTTCTTCATTTTATGGGGCGGGCGTCTCTGGTTAAGAATATCGGCGGAAAGTCATATGGCGTCCAACTGAAAGAGAATGAAGATTAAGCCGTGATTCGTCAATAGGATCATGTGCTCATGACGGTGCCAGATCATCCGGCGCCGCCGGCAAAAAAATCTTCTGCAGCAGCTCTTGAAATGAGAGGAGGGCGACCCTATTATTAGCACTCGCCGGCGAAGAGTGCTAACGGCCTCCCGCCATCCGGGGTCTGCCCCGCCAATTTCCTGTTGTCACTGTTTTTTTGAAAGAGGAGTCTGCTCCATGAAAATCCGTCCTTTGCACGACCGTGTGATCATCAAGCGCGTTGAAGCCGAGCGCACCACTGCCTCTGGCATCGTCATCCCTGATTCCGCCGGCGAAAAGCCCGATCAAGGTGAAGTCCTGGCCGTGGGGCCCGGCAAGCGTGACGACAATGGCAAGTACCTTGCGGTTGATCTGAAGGTGGGCGACAAGGTGCTGTTCGGCAAGTACGCCGGTCAGACCGTCAAGGTCGACGGCCAGGAAGTCCTGGTCATGCGTGAAGAAGACGTCATGGGCGTGCTGGAAGCCTGAGCGCTTTTCCCTCGACCCATCCCATAGTTAGAAATAGGAGATTCAAATGGCTGCTAAAGAAGTCAAATTCGGCGATTCCGCCCGTTCCCGCATGGTTGAAGGCATCAATATCCTGGCCGATGCCGTCAAGGTAACCCTGGGCCCCAAGGGCCGTAACGTGGTGCTGGAGCGTTCCTTCGGCGCCCCCACCGTGACCAAGGACGGCGTTTCCGTCGCCAAGGAAATCGAACTGAAGGACAAGTTCGCCAACATGGGCGCCCAGATGGTCAAGGAAGTTGCTTCCAAGACCTCCGACATCGCCGGTGACGGCACCACCACTGCCACCGTGCTGGCCCAGGCCATCGTCCGCGAAGGCATGAAGTATGTGGCCGCCGGCATGAACCCGATGGATCTGAAGCGCGGCATCGACAAGGCCGTCGCCGCCACCATCGAAGAACTGAAGAAGATTTCCAAGCCCTGCACCACCAACAAGGAAATCGCCCAGGTCGGTTCGATCTCCGCCAACTCTGATTCTTCCATCGGCGACATCATCGCCCAGGCCATGGAAAAGGTCGGCAAGGAAGGCGTCATCACCGTTGAAGACGGCAAGTCCCTGGACAACGAACTGGACGTGGTGGAAGGCATGCAGTTCGACCGCGGCTACCTGTCTCCCTACTTCATCAACAACGGCGACCGTCAGCAGGCCCTGCTGGAAAACCCCTTCGTGCTGCTGTTCGACAAGAAGATCTCCAGCATCCGTGACCTGCTGCCCGTGCTGGAACAGGTTGCCAAGGCCTCCCGCCCGCTGCTCATCATCGCAGAAGACGTAGAAGGCGAAGCCCTGGCTACCCTGGTGGTGAACAACATTCGCGGCATCCTGAAGACCGTGGCCGTCAAGGCTCCCGGCTTCGGTGACCGGCGCAAGGCCATGCTCGAAGACATCGCCATCCTGACCGGCGGCACCGTGATCTCCGAAGAGACCGGTCTGACCCTGGAAAAGGCTACCCTGAAGGATCTGGGCCAGGCCAAGCGCATCGAAGTGGCCAAGGAAAACACCACCATCATCGACGGCGCCGGCGATGCTGCTGCCATCGAAGCTCGTGTCAAGCAGATCCGTGTCCAGATCGAAGAAGCCACCAGCGACTACGACCGCGAAAAGCTGCAGGAACGTGTCGCCAAGCTGGCCGGCGGTGTGGCCGTGATCAAGGTGGGCGCTGCCACCGAAGTCGAAATGAAGGAAAAGAAGGCCCGCGTCGAGGACGCCCTGCATGCCACCCGCGCTGCCGTTGAAGAAGGCATCGTTCCCGGCGGCGGCGTGGCCCTGCTGCGTGCCCGTGCCAACATCTCCGGCCTCAAGGGCGACAACCATGACCAGGACTGCGGGATCAAGATCGTGCTGCGTGCCCTGGAACAGCCCCTGCGTGAAATCGTGGCCAATTCCGGTGACGAGCCTTCCGTGGTGGTGAACGAAGTGGTCAAGAATGCCGGCAATTACGGCTTCAACGCTGCCAACGGCATCTACGGTGACATGGTGGAAATGGGCGTGCTGGACCCCACCAAGGTGACCCGTTCCGCCCTGCAGAACGCTGCCTCCGTGGCCGGTCTGATGCTGACCACCGACTGCATGGTGGCCGAGCTGGTCGAAGACAAGCCGGCCGGCGGCATGCCCGACATGGGCGGCATGGGAGGTATGGGCGGCATGGGCATGGGAATGTAATCCCGGCTCCTGGCCGTTCCAAAAGGGGCCTGTGCCGACCTTGCCGGTCGGTGCGGCACCCCGGCCCCGACAATGCCCGTCATCCGCAAGATGACGGGCATTGTCATGTGGGGAGCCGGTTGGCGCTTGCCCCGCAGCGCGTATTGGGCTTGCCCGGGGACGTCCGGCTCCGTATCATTCCGCGTTTTGTTGCAACGCATCAGGCACTTGGCCTGCTGCTCTCAGGAGCTTTCGTGTCCCCCATTGCCCAGGAAGTGGCCCGCCGCCGCACCTTCGCCATCATCTCCCACCCGGACGCGGGTAAAACCACGCTGACCGAAAAGCTGCTCTTGTTTGCCGGCGCGATCCAGATCGCCGGCAGCGTCAAGGCCCGAAAGGCGAGCCGCCACGCCACCTCGGATTGGATGGAAATCGAAAAGCAGCGCGGCATTTCCGTGGCCTCCTCGGTGATGCAGATGGAGTACCGGGACTGCGTCATCAATCTGCTCGACACGCCGGGCCACCAGGATTTTTCCGAAGACACCTACCGGGTGCTCACCGCCGTGGACGCGGCCCTGATGGTGATCGACGCCGCCAACGGGGTGGAAGCCCAGACCTTGCGCCTGATCGAAGTCTGCCGGGCGCGCAACACCCCCATCCTCACCTTCATCAACAAGCTCGACCGGGAAGTGCGCGAGCCCCTCGACCTGCTCGACGAAATCGAGGCCACCCTGGGCATGCCCTGCGCGCCCCTGGCCTGGCCCATCGGCCAGGGCAAGCGCTTTCACGGCATCTACAACCTGCGCAATGACTCCATGCGGGTGTTTCGTCCGGGTGAGGAGCGCCGCTCCGACGAGGACGAAATACTCGACGGCGCCGACCAGGCGGCCCTGGCCGGGCGCTTTGGCGCCGAGTACGCCCGCGCCAGCCAGGAAATGGAACTGGTGCGGGAGGCCATGCCCGCCTTCGACCGGGAGGCATTCCTCGCCGGCCGCCAGACCCCGGTGTTCTTCGGTTCCGCCATCAACAACTTCGGCGTCCAGGAAGTGCTGGACGCCCTGGTGGACCTCGCCCCGGCCCCCGGCCCCCGCCAGGCGCTCAGTCGCACCGTCAAGCCCGAGGAGGAAAAATTCTCCGGTGTGGTTTTCAAGATCCAGGCCAACATGGACCCGGCGCACCGCGACCGGATCGCCTTCGTGCGGGTCTGCTCCGGCAAGTTCGAACCCGGCATGCGCCTCAAGGTGCGCCGCACCAACAAGGAAATGCGCCCCACCAATGTCGTCACCTTCCTCTCGCAGCGCCGCGACCGGGTGGATGAGGCCTTTGCCGGCGACGTGATCGGCATCACCACCCACGGCGGCCTGCAACTGGGGGACACCCTCTCCGAGGGCGAACTGCTGCAATACACGGGCCTGCCTTTCTTTGCGCCGGAATTGTTCCGCACCGTGGAACTGGCCGATCCCATGAAGAGCAAGCAGCTCAACAAGGGCCTGCAGGAACTGGGGGAAGAAGGCGCGATCCAGGTCTTCAAGCCGATGATGGGCAGCCTGATGCTCTTGGGGGCGATCGGCCCGCTGCAGTTTGAAGTGGTGGCGCACCGGTTGAAGACCGAATACGGGGTGGAGGTGCGCCTCGGTACCGCCAACTACGCCGGCGCCCGCTGGGTCAGCTGCCCGGACCCGGCGGAACTGAACCGCTTCGTGCATGCCAATGGCGCCAAGATGTTCCTCGACGCCGCCCAAGCCCCGACCTACCTGATGACCTCCCGCTTCGACCTGGACCTGACCCGGGAGCGCTTCCCCAGGATCGAATTCCACCTGATGCGCGAACATGCGGGGCTGATGTTGCAAGGCTGAGGGCTGCCCGGGTTTCGGCCGGATCAAAATGAGGGGGAGGTTCCAGGCTTGCTCTGGACGGTTGACGAGGGCGGATGGATTCTGCCCTCCGGATTACCGGATCGGGTCGAGCTCGGTATCATGGCCATCCGGTTGAGTCGCAGCCTCAGCCCCCGAGCAGCCGGCAATACCGGGAAAACGTAACTGGGGCGGGCAGAATCCTTCATGAGTGGTATCGTTCGAGCTTCGTGCGCAGCGTTATCGGCGTAAATCAGATTTCAGCCATGAGTTAAACGGGATCCAGCCCGGATTCTTGAAAAATCCGGGCTGGATCTGGCAGGCTAGTCCAAAGGGAGCGCAACATGAAGAATGGTGTCTTTCGCAGCATCCTTATTTCGCTGGCCCTCATCGCCAGCGGCTCGGCCCTGGCGGCGGCCGACCCCGCCCTGGTGGAGCGGGGCCGCTACCTCGCCCAACTCGGCGATTGTGTCGCCTGCCATACGGCTGAAAACGGGCCGCCCATGGCCGGCGGCCGGGCCCTGGAGACGCCTTTTGGCAAGCTCTATTCCACCAACATCACGCCGGACAAGGAAACCGGCATCGGCAACTACAGCTTCGCCCAGTTCGAGCGGGCCATGCGCCAGGGGGTGGCCGCCGACGGCCACAATCTCTACCCGGCCATGCCCTATCCCTCCTACGCCAAGATGATCCGGGAGGACATGCAGGCCCTCTATGCCTACCTGATGGAAGGGCTAAAGCCGGTCCGGATGCAGAACAAGCCCGACGAAATGAGCTGGCCCTTCAACATGCGCTGGGGGCTGGCGATCTGGAACTGGCTGTTCCTGGACGACACCCCTTTCCAGCCGGACTCCAGCAAGGACGAAACCTGGAACCGGGGCGCCTACCTGGTCCAGGGCCTGGGCCACTGCGGCGCCTGCCACACGCCCAGGGGCCTCTTCTTCCAGGAAAAGGCCATGAGCGAGGCGGGCAGCAAAGGCAAATACTTCCTGGCCGGTGAAACCGTGGAAAACTGGCGCGCCCTCAGCCTGCGCAACCTGTGGACGGTGGAGGATACGGCCCTGTTCCTGAAGACCGGGCAGAACCGGTTTGCGGCCGCCTCGGGCAACATGACCGAGGTGATCCTGCACAGCACCCAGTACTTCAAGGATGAAGATCTGCGGGCGGTGGCCACCTATCTGAAATCCCTGCCCCCCGGGCCCGATGACAAAGCGATGCCGGCCAAAGCGCCGCAGCCGGTAGCGCAGGCCCGGCTACCCGAGCCGCTCTTCAGCAGCCGTGGCGGCCTCGGCTACCTCCAGTTCTGCGGCGACTGCCACCGTGCGGACGGCAGCGGCGTGGGCCGGATATTCCCGCCCCTGGCAGGCAACCCCACCGTGCTCTCCCGGGATCCCTCGACCCTGGCGCACATCATCCTGACCGGAGGCGGGACGGCGGCGACGGCCACGCATCCCAAGGTCTTCGTGATGCCCGCCTTTGCCCGCCTGGGGGATCAGGAGCTGGCGGAAATCCTGAGCTTCGTCCGGGCCAGCTGGGGCGAGGGGGCCGCCGGGGTGGATGCAGCCACGGTGGCCCGGATGCGTGCCGCCCTCGACCCGAAGACTACCGACTCGAGCCAATTCGAGACCCCCCGCCTGGCTGACATGCTCAAGGAAGCCAATGCCGCGCAACTGGTGCGGGGCATGCGCCTCAACCTGGAAACGCGGGATCTGCTGCCCGGGCACGTCGGCAACCAGCTCAACTGCACCAGCTGCCACCTCAATGCCGGGACGGTGGCCGATGGTTCGCCCTATGTCGGGGTCTCTGCCTTCTTCCCCAGCTACGGGGCCCGGGCGGGCAAGGTGATCACCCTGGAAGACCGGATCAACGGCTGCTTTCGCCGCTCCATGAACGGCAAGCCCCTGCCCAAGGATTCCCCGGACATGAAGGCGATGGTGGCCTACTTCGACTGGATGAAGCGGGAGACCAAGCCCGAGGACAAGGTGGCCGGGCGCGGCATCGGCAAGATCGACCGCTCCATCAAGCCGGACCCGGAAAACGGCAAGCGCATCTATGCCAAACAATGCGCGCTCTGCCACGGGGAGAACGGTGAAGGCCTGCGTAATGCCGCCGGGAAGATGGTCTATCCGCCGCTCTGGGGCGAGGAATCCTTCAATATCGGCGCCGGCATGGCTCGCACCTACACCGCCGCCGCCTTCGTGAAGCGCAACATGCCCATCGGTTTTCACGACAAGTTTCCCCTCGGCCAGGGCGGCCTCTCCGACCAGGAAGCGGTGGACGTAGCCGAATACTTCAGCCACCAGCCCCGTCCGGACTTCCCCGACAAGGTCAAGGACTGGCCCAAGGACCCCAAGCCTGCCGACGCCCGCTACTGATGTCATTTTCAGAAGACGACTGCACCGGTTCACGGGGCTGGCCGCCCGGTGTGCAGCCGACTTCTGAACGGGCCGTGTCAGCTGAGACCCATGCACGGACGCGCCGCGAATGGCAGGAATTGCCCGGAACTCCCCTGCCCGATGCTGCGGCACGGCGCAGCTCGCATCATGCATGGTTGCAAGCCAGGTATCATGTAACGGCGCATGCAACCAATGGAGAGCGCCATGGCATCCAGCCACGAATCAAAGGTAGCCCGCCACCGCGAGCGGAGGCGCGCGGCGGGGCTGCGGCCTGTGCAGTTTTGGGTGCCGGACACTCGTTCGCCTGAATTCGCGGCGCAGGTGCGCAAGCAATGCCAGAGCCTGAAGAATGATCCGACCGAAGCTGAAGTTTTGCGCTTCACCGAAGAGGCAGCAGCGCACGTTGAGGGTTGGGAGTGATGCAGCGAGGCGACCTCGTGACGGTTTCATTGCGGGGTGACTACGGCAAACCACGGCCCGCACTGATCATTCAATCCGACCTCCTGACCGATCTGGAAAGCGTTGTGCTGTGCCCGGTGACAAGCGACCTGTGCAATGCCGCGTTTCGCGTCACCGTGGAACCGAATCCAGCCAACGGGCTGGACGCACTATCGCAAGTGAAGGTGGACAAGCTCACGACGCGACCGCGTGCCAGAATCAGCGAACCGTTTGGCCGCCTCGACGATGCGCGAATGAGAGCAATAGATAGGGCGCTCTTGCTGGTCACTGGCGTCATTTGACCGGTGCCGTGCCGGAATTGCCGCGCCGGAATTTCCAGCGGTTCCGGCTCAGGTGGTTCGCTCAAGTGGATTCGCGGTCCCATTGCCGCCTTGTCGGCAATCCTATATGGGCACCAGTCGGCAAACGGTGATGCCTACCCGTGCAGCCGACTCCTGAAATTCGGTGCAGCCGCCTTCTGAAAATGACGGCCGGGCCTGCGATTACATCCCCGGGGCCGAGAAGGTGAAGGCGTCCGAATAGAACTCCTCTTCGGGCAGGGCGCACTGGGCGAGGAAATCCTTGCGGGCGGCGTCGATCATGACCGGGGCGCCGCAGGCATAGACTTGATGGCCGGCGAGGCTGGGGTAGTCCTCCATCACCGCCCGGTGCACGAAGCCCGTGCGGCCGCTCCAGCCGGGCTCGGGTTCGGAGAGGACGGGGGTGTAGCGGATGTGCGGGTACTTGCCGGCCCAGTCTTCAGGCAGGGTGGGCATGTACAGGTCGGCCTGGGTGCGGCCGCCCCAGTAGAGGTGCAGGGGCCGGCGGCTGTCCTGGGCGAGGGCGTGTCCGATGATGGATTTGATCGGGGCGAAGCCGGTGCCGGAGGCGAGCAGGATCGCGGGCTTGGTGCTTTCTTCGCGCAGGAAGAAGCCGCCGTGAGGACCTTCGAAGCGCAGGATGTCCTTCACTTTCAGGGTGCCAAACACCTGCTCGGTGAACAGGCCGCCGGGGACGAGGCGGATGTGCAGTTCCAGCGTACCTTCCTGTTCCGGGGCGTTGGCCAGGGAGTAGCTGCGGCGCTTGCCATCCTTGAGCAGGAAGTCGATGTACTGGCCGGCATGGAAGACGAATTTTTCGCTGGCGGGCAGGCGCAGATGCATTGCAATGACATCGGGCGCCAGCTTCTCCAGCTTTTCGATCCGGCCGGGCAGGGTCTTGACCGGGATCGCGCCTGCTTTGACCACCTGCCGGTTTTCCAGGGTCAGGTCGCTGGTGGCCTTGCTGGTGCAAAGCAGCACTTGTCCGGCTTCAATCTCTTCTGCGCTCAGGGCGTGGGCCTGGTAACGGCCCAGGTCCACCGTGCCTGCCTTGAGCGTACCCTTGCAGGCGCCGCAGGCGCCGTCCTTGCAGCCATAAGGCATGATCAGGCCCTGGCGCAGGGCAGCTTCGAGCAAGGTTTCGTCGGCTTCACTGGTGAAGGTGGCGCCGCTGGGCTGGATGGTAATCTGATAGCTCATCTTCTCTTATCCCTTGGTCCTGGCATGGATCGGCTAAAATGCCGCCGTGCAAAGACTGTTAATCGTTGGCAGCGGGGATGTGGCCCGCCGTGCCGCTGCCTGGCTTACTGGACATTTCCGGGTACTGGCGCTGCTGCGTCATCCCGGACAGGTCGCCGCCTGGCGGCAACTGGGTGTCAGACCGGTGCTGGGGGACCTGGATCGGGCTGAAAGTCTGGAACGTCTGGCTGGCCTGGCGGACCTGGTGCTGCATCTGGCACCGCCGCCGCGGGAGGGGAGTCGGGATACCCGGACCCGCCACCTGCTGGCGGCCTTGAGCCGGGGCCGAAGTTTACCACGGCGCCTGGTGTACATCAGTACCACAGGGGTTTATGGGGATTGCGGCGGTGCCCGCATCGACGAGACCCGGCCCCGGCGTCCCGCCTCGGCCCGGGCCCGGCGCCGGGTGGATGCGGAGGAGGTATTGCGGCGCTGGGGCGCCCTGAACCGGGTGCCGGTGCTGATCCTGCGCGCTCCGGGCATCTACGGGGACGGGCGTCTGCCCCTGGAACGCCTCCAGGCCGGGATGCCGGTACTGGCACCGGAGGCGGATGTGTTCACCAACCACATCCATGCGGACGACCTGGCCCGGGCCTGCTGCCTGGCCCTGTTTCGCGGCGGGGCCGGACGCAGCTTCAATGTGGTCGATGACAGCGAGCTGAAGATGGGCGATTACTTCGACCAGGTGGCCGATGCCGCCGGCCTGCCGCGCCCGCCCCGGCTGGAGCGGGGGGAACTGGCCGGGCAGCTGTCGCCCCTGCAATGCTCGTTCATGGCCGAATCCCGGCGCATTGCCAACTGGCGCATGCGGCGGGAGTTGCGCCTCGATCTGTCGTTCCCGACGGTGGCCCTGGGATTGGCCGCCGCCTTTCATCCAGCAAGGAAACACTCATGATGCCCACCCTGATGCTCACCCTCAAGGCCCTGCACATTTCTTTTGTGGTCGCCTGGTTCGCCGGGCTGTTCTATTTGCCGCGCATTTTCGTCAATCTGGCGATGGTGCCAGAAGGCAGCAAGGCCGAAGAAGCGCGCTTGCTGCTCATGGCTCACAAGCTGTACCGCTTCATGACCCCGCTGGGCATTCTGGCGGTGCTGCTCGGCCTGGGGCTGTGGTTTGGCTTTGAATACACCGGGGGCTGGCTGCATGCCAAGACCTTGCTGGTCGTCTTCCTGATTGCCTACCATCTTTATTGCGGCCGCTTGCTGCGCAAGTTCCAGGCTCAGCAAAACGCCCGCGACCATGTCTGGTTCCGCTTCTTCAACGAGGTGCCGGTGCTGGTGTTGTTCGCCGTGGTATTCCTGGCCGTCCTGAAACCTTTTTGAGTCTGCCTTCATGGAAAAATTTTTTGCCACCTGCCCCCGGGGCCTGGAAGCTCTGCTGGTGGATGAACTCCAGGCGGCCGGCGCCCAGGAAACCCGGGTCATGCCGGGCGGTGTCCTGTTCAAGGGCGATTGGGCCTGCTGTTACCAGGCCAATCTGGAATCCCGGATCGCCACCCGCATCCTCTGGTATCTGGCCAGGGCGCCCTACACTAGCGAGAACGATGTCTACCGCCTGGCCGCCAAGCTGGCCTGGGAACGGCACTTTGAGGTGTTCCGCACCTTCCGGGTGCAGACTACGGCGATCCGCTGTCCCTTGAAGAGCCTCGATTTCGTCACCCTGCGGGTCAAGGATGCCATCTGCGACCGCTTTCGCGACCATTGCGGTGAACGCCCCAATATCGACACCCGGGAGCCGGATGTGCGGGTCCAGGTCTTCCTCACCGAGCAAGATTGCACCTTGTACCTGGATACTTCCGGCGCGCCTTTGTGGCAGCGCGGCCTGCGCCATGCCAACGTGGAGGCGCCACTGAAGGAAAACCTGGCCGCCGGCATCCTCAAACTGAGCGGCTGGCAGCCGGGCACGCCCCTGCTCGATCCCATGTGTGGCAGCGGCACCTTCGTGCTCGAAGCCGCCTGCATGGCCCTGGATCGGGCCCCGGGTCTGGAGCGGGTGCGCTTTGGTTTTGAAACCTTGAAGCATTACCAGCGCGAGCTCTGGCTGGGCATTCGCAACGCTGCCCTGGCCCGGGCTCAGGAGGGCGGTTTCCGGCAGATTTACGCCAGCGATCGCGATGATCGGGCGGTACGGGCCACCAAGCGCAATCTGCAACAGGCAGGGCTGGGCGATGTGGTGCAGGTGGAGCAGGCGGATTTCGTCGAGCGCCAGGCTCCGGCACCCGCCGGCATCCTGGTGGCGAACCCGCCCTATGGCGAGCGCATCGGCGAGTTGGATGAGCTGGCCGAACTGTATCCCCGCATCGGCAGCACCTTGAAGCAGCACTTTGCCGGCTGGACGGCCTGCTTCTTCACGGCCGATACCCGTTTTCCCAAGCTGCTGCGCCTCAAGCCAAGCCGCAAGACGCCCCTGTTCAACGGCGCCCTGGAATGCCGGCTGTATGAAATCCAGATGGTGGCGGGCAGCAACCGCAAGATCAGGGCCGAGGCCTGAGCCGCCGGCGGCAGGCATGAGAAAGGCCGCGGGCATCCCTCGCTCTGCTTGGGTGCGCCGGTTTCAGAACAGGCCGTCTTGTGCCTTGGGGTCCTCGGTCAGGGCCAGGTGGCCGATGCCGGCGGTCAGGTCCCGGTCGGCCGAGGCCTTGCTGTGCAGCTTGATCTGCAGGCGCAGGTCGTTGAGGGAGTCGGCATTCCGGAGGGCGTCTTCATAGCTGATGCGGCCGTGCTCGTAGAGGTCGAACAGGGCCTGGTCGAAGGTCTGCATGCCCAGTTCGCGGGATTTCTTCATGATTTCCTTGATCTCTTGCACCTCGCCCTTGAAGATCAGGTCGGAGATCAACGGGGAGTTGAGCATGATCTCGATGGCGGCAACGCGGCCCTTGCCATCTTTCATGGGAATCAGGCGCTGGGAGACCAGCGCGCGCAGGTTCAAGGAGAGGTCCATCAGCAACTGGTGGCGGCGTTCTTCCGGGAAGAAGTTGATGATCCGGTCGATCGCCTGGTTGGTGCTGTTGGCGTGCAAAGTGGCCAGGCAGAGGTGGCCCGTCTCGGCAAAGGCCACGGCGTAGTCCATGGTTTCCCGGTCGCGGATTTCTCCCATCAGGATCACGTCCGGGGCCTGGCGCAGGGTGTTCTTCAGGGCCGGGCCCCAGTCTTCCGTATCCACCCCCACTTCCCGCTGGGTGACGATGCAGTTCTTGTGTTCGTGCACATACTCGATGGGGTCTTCGATGGTGATGATGTGGCCGTAGCTGTTTTCGTTGCGGTAATCCACCACGGCGGCGAGGGAGGTGGTCTTGCCGGTGCCGGTGCCCCCCACGAAAATCACCAGGCCCCGCTTGGTCATGGCGATGTCTTTCAATACCGGCGGCAGACCGAGCTCATCGAGATTCGGGATGGTCATGTTGATGGTGCGGCAGATCACCCCCACCCGGCTTTGCTGGATGAAGGCATTGACCCGGAAGCGGCCGATGCCCGTGGGGGAGATGGCAAAGTTGCATTCCTTGGTGGCTTCGAACTCGGCGGCCTGCCGGTCGTTCATGATGGCCCGGGCCAGTTCCGCCGTGTGCTGGGAGGTGAGGGTCTGGTTCGAGACCGGGGTGATCTTGCCGTCGATCTTGATGGCAGGGGGAAAACCGGCGGTGATGAACAGGTCCGAGCCTTTTTTGGTGGACATCAGCCGCAGGAGGTCGTGCATGAATTTGAGAGCCTGATCGCGTTCCATGATGGGAATCCGGATAGATGGTGAGGCCGGGGTTCAGCCGGCGGGGAAGGCGTCCTTGTTGGCGGCCTTGCTGCGGGCTTCGGCGGCGGATACCACGTTGCGGCGCACCATGTCGAGCAGGTTCTGGTCCAGGGTCTGCATGCCCAGGGACTGGCCGGTCTGGATGGCCGAGTACATCTGGGCCACCTTGGCTTCCCGGATCAGGTTGCGGATGGCGGGGGTGCCGATCATGATTTCGTGGGCCGCCACCCGGCCCTGGCCGTCCTTGGTCTTGAGCAGGGTTTGCGAAATGACCGCCTTCAGGGATTCGGAGAGCATGGAGCGGATCATTTCCTTTTCCGCCGCGGGGAACACGTCGATGACCCGGTCTATGGTCTTGGCGGCAGAGGAGGTGTGCAGGGTGCCAAACACCAGGTGACCCGTTTCCGCCGCCGTCATGGCCAGGCGGATGGTTTCCAGGTCGCGCATTTCGCCCACCAGGATCACGTCCGGGTCTTCCCGCAGGGCGGAACGCAGGGCGTTGCTGAAGGACAGGGTGTGAGGCCCCACTTCCCGCTGGTTGATCAGGCACTTCTTGGGCTCATGGACGAATTCGATGGGGTCTTCCACGGTCAGGATGTGGCCGAAGTCATTTTCGTTGATGTGGTTCACCATGGCCGCCAGGGTGGTGGACTTGCCCGATCCGGTGGGGCCGGTGACCAGGACGATGCCGCGCGGGTATTCGGCGATTTCCTTGAAGATCCTGGGGGCGTCCAGGTCTTCCAGGCTCAGCACCTTGGAGGGAATGGTCCGGAACACGGCCCCGGCGCCCCGGTTCTGCACGAAGGCATTGACCCGGAAACGGGCCAGGTTGGGGATCTCGAAGGAAAAGTCGCATTCCAGGGTTTCTTCGTAAATCTTGCGCTGCCCGTCGTTCATGATGTCATACACCATGGAATGCACGTCCTTGTGCTCCATGGGGGGCAGGTTGATCTTGCGCACATCCCCATGGACGCGAATCATGGGCGGCAGGCCGGCGGAGAGGTGCAGGTCGGAGGCCTTGTTCTTGACGCTGAAGGCCAGCAGTTCGGTGATGTCCATGGATGCGTCCCGGGTTCGTACTGAGGAGAAATGGGCGGTATACTGGAAAAACCCGCGTTGATTCCAGACGATTATGAGCGCAATCCCCGCCAAGCTGCAAGCCGTACGCCTCGCCATGAAAGCGGCGGCGAGCCGTGCCGGGCGTGATCCGGACAGTGTGCAGCTGCTGGCGGTGAGCAAGACCAAGCCGGCGGCCGATGTGCTCGAAGCGGCCCTGGCCGGGCAGCGGGATTTTGGCGAAAACTATGTGCAGGAAGGCGTCGACAAGATCGCTGCCCTGGGCCCGCTGCTGCCTCCGGGCTGCTCCTTGGTGTGGCACTTCATCGGCCCGCTGCAGAGCAACAAGACCCGGCCGGTGGCGGAGCATTTCGACTGGGTCCATTCCATCGACCGTCTGAAGGTGGCCCAGCGCCTCTCCGGGCAGCGTCCGGCCCATCTGGCGCCCCTGCAGGTCTGCGTCCAGGTCAATGTTTCCGGCGAAGCCAGCAAGAGCGGTTGCGCCCCGGCAGAGGTGGCCGATCTGTGCCGGGCGGTGGCGGCCTTGCCCCGGCTGCGTCTGCGGGGTCTGATGACCATTCCGGCCCCGGTCGATGATTTCGAATCCCAGCGCCGGCCCTTGCGCCAGTTGCGCTTGCTGCAAGCCGACCTGGTCGCCCAGGGGCTGGCGCTGGATACCCTTTCCATGGGCATGTCCCACGACCTGGAGGCCGCCATTTTCGAAGGCAGCACCCTGGTGCGGGTGGGCACGGCCATTTTCGGAGCGAGAAACACGATATGAAGATGACTTTCCTTGGGGGCGGCAATATGGCGACCGCCCTGGTGGCCGGACTGCTGAAGCAGGGCTTTGCGGCGGCGGACATCCAGGTGGTGGAACGGCTGGCCGAACAACGGCAGAAGCTGGTGGATAGCTACGGAATCGTCTGCCTGCCCGAGGTGGATGCCCGGGTCCTGGAGGGAGACGTGATCGTGCTGGCGGTGAAACCCCAGCAGATGCAGGTGGCGGTGCAACCCCTGGCGGGCCATCTGCAGCACCAGCTCGTGGTCAGCATCGCCGCTGGCCTGACCCTGGAAACCCTGTCCCGCTGGCTGGGAGGCTACCGCCGCATCGTCCGCGCCATGCCCAATACTCCGGCCATGATCGGCGCCGGCATGAGTGGCCTCTGCGCCCTGCCCGAGGTGGCCCTGAACGAACGCCTGGCCGCCGAGCGCATTCTCCAGACTGCCGGCACCACCTTGTGGGTGGAAGAGGAGTCCAGGATGGACGCGGTGACGGCCATTTCCGGCAGCGGACCGGCCTATCTGTTTTTGTTCATCGAAGCCCTGCAGAAGGCCGCGACGGAACTCGGATTCAGCCCGGATGAGGCCCGTCATCTGGCGGTGGCAACCACCCTGGGGGCGGCGCAACAGGCGGCCGCTTCGGAGGAGCCCGCCAGTGTCCTGCGTCAGCGGGTTACCTCCAGGGGCGGCACCACCGAGGCCGCCCTGAACGTGATGCAGGCCCAGGGCGTGGTCCAGGGCATCATCGCCGGGGTCAAGGCCGCCGAGGCGCGGGGCCGGGAACTGGCCCGGCAACTGGGGGCGGGATGATGGGCGGCGCTCCGTCAATGGCCCTGCAATTCCTCCTGGAGGCCGTGGTCGGGTTCTTTTCCGTGCTGTTCCTGCTACGGTTTTTCATGCAGGCCGGACGGGTTTCCTTCGCCAATCAACTGGGGGGCTTCGTGATGCAGCTCACCGATTGGGCGGTGAAGCCCCTGCGCCGGATGATTCCCGGTGTCGGCGGCTATGACTGGTCCAGCCTGGTCGTCGCTTATCTGCTGCAGCTACTGCTGCTGGTCTTGCTGGTGGGCATGGCCGGAGGACTGGCTGCCATGCCGCCGGGGGTGTGGTTGTTCCTGTTGGGCAAGGCGCTGCTGGAGCTGGTGCGGCAGGTGGTGTATCTATTCACGTTTGCCCTGATCATTGCCGCCGTGCTCTCCTGGGTGAATCCCTATTCGCCGTTGGCCGGGCCTGTCAACCAGCTGACCCGGCCGATCCTGGCACCGATCCAGCGCATCCTGCCGCCCATTTCCGGCATCGATCTCGCGCCGCTGCTGGCAATCGTGTTGCTGCAAGTGGTGTTGAAGTTCCTGTGAGTCACTGGTATCGCCAGGACAGGGACGGGGCGTTCTGCCTGTCCCTCCACATCCAGCCCGGCGCCAGGAAGAGCGGGGTGGCGGGCCTGCACGGCGATGCCTTGAAGATTCGCCTCCATGCGCCGCCGGTGGACGGCAAGGCCAATGCGGCCCTGCTGGCCTATGTGGCGGAACTGCTGGACCTGCCCAAGGCTGCCGTGAGCCTGAAGAGCGGCCAGACCTCCCGGCAGAAAGTGGTACGGGTCGAAGGGGTCGATGAAACGAGGCTGGCTTCCCTGCCTGCCGCATCGGAGTGAAGCACGGTCCTGCCTCAGCGCGCCTGCCTCAACGCACCTGCCTCAACGCGCGTCGAACACCCGTCGGCCACCCACCAGGGTGATCTTCGTCCTGCCGGCCAGTTCGCAGCCCAGGAAGGGAGTGTTCTTGCCGTCGCTCTTCAGGCTGGCGGCCGTGACCTGCCAGGCTTCCTCCGGGGCGAACAGGCAGACATCGGCCTGGGCGCCGGGGGCCAGGTGGCCCAGGTCGTCCCGGCCCAGGATGGCGGCCGGGCCGCTGGTGATCGGAGCCAGGGCGGCGGCCAGGGACAGCTTGCCGCCCTGGGCCCACTTCAGCGTCAGGGGGAGCAGCAGTTCCAGGCCCGTGGCGCCGGGCTTGGCCTCGGCGAAGGGCACCAGCTTGTCATCCTGATCCAGGGGGGTGTGGTCGGAACAGAGGACGGCGGTGCCGGCGGCGACTCCGGCGCAGAGGCCGTCCCGGTCCCGCTGGCTGCGCAGGGGCGGGTCGAAGCGGGCCTGGGTGTCGAAGAAGCCGATGTCGTATTCGCACAGGTGCAGGTGATGGATGCCCACGTCGCAGGTGACGGCCACCCCTTCGGCCCGGGCCTTGGCGACCATGGCGATGCCGGCGGCGGATGAGAGGCGGCGCAGGTGCAGGCGTACCCCGGTGTCGGCGGCCAGGGTCAGGCAGGTGGCGATGGCGATGGTCTCGGCGCTGACGGGAATGCCGGTGAGCCCGAGGCGGGAGGCCACCTCGCCGTCATGGGCGAAGCCATCCCGGGACAGGTAGTAGTCCTGGGGCTGCAGCCAGATGGCAAAACCGAAGGTGGCGGCGTATTCGAAGGCGCGCAGCAGGGCCTGGGTGTCGAGGATCGGCCGTTTGCCTTGGGAAAAGGCGATGCAGCCGGCTTGCCTGAGTGTCGCCATTTCCGCCAGCTTTTCTCCTTCCAGCTGCTGGGTCAGGGCGCCCAGAGGCAGCACCCGGGCCAGGCCCAGGTCGGCGGCCTGGCGTACCAGACGCTCGGCCAGTTCCGGCTCATCGAGGGGCGGGTCCATGTCCGGCGGGCTGACCAGGGTGGTGACCCCGCCCGCCACGGCGGCCTCGAGTTCGGTTTCGAGTCGGCCCAGGCGGGCGGAAAGGTCGATCAGGCCGGGGCAGACGACGAGCCCGCTGGCGTCGATCTCCTGCTCCGCCCTGAAGCCCGCCGGGGCCTGCCCCACGCCCGCCACCCGGCCCCCGGCCAGGAACAGGTCCCGCCCTGCGTCGATATTGTGTTTCGGGTCGATCAGGCGACCGTTCTTGATGGCGATTTTCATCTCAGTTTCCTGCCAGGATGCTCATCACCGCCATGCGCACGGCGATACCGAAAGTCACTTGGTCGAGGATCACGGCCTGCTTGCCGTCGGCCACGCCGGAGTCGATCTCCACCCCCCGGTTCATCGGGCCCGGATGCATCACGATGGCGTCGGGCCTGGCCAGGGCCAGCTTTTCCGGGGTGAGGCCGTAGTGCTTGAAGTATTCGCCGGCGGAGGGCAGCAGGGCGCCATTCATGCGCTCGTTCTGGAGGCGCAGCATGATCACCACATCGCAGCCCTTCAAGCCTTCTTGCATGTCGTGAAAGACGCGCACTCCCAGGCGGGCCAGATCCGTGGGCAGCAGGGTCCGGGGGCCGATGGCGCGCACCTCCGGCACCCCCAGTGTGGTCAGGGCGTGAATGTCGGAACGGGCGACGCGGGAATGGAGGATGTCGCCGACGATGGCCACGGTCAGGTGCTCGAAGTTCTGTTTGTAGTGGCGGATGGTGTACATGTCCAGCAGCCCCTGGGTAGGGTGGGCATGGCGCCCGTCCCCGGCATTGACCACATGGATGTTCTTGTGGCGGACCCGTTTCAGGTGTTCGGCGATCAGGTAAGGGGCGCCGCTGGCGGCGTGGCGTACCACGAACATGTTCGCATGCATGGCGCAGAGGTTGTCGATGGTATCGAGCAGGGTCTCGCCCTTGGCCGTCGAGGAGCGGGTGATGTCCAGATTGATGACGTCCGCCGAGAGACGCTTGGCGGCAATCTCGAAGGTGGTGCGGGTGCGGGTGGAGTTCTCGAAGAACAGGTTGAAGACGCTCTTGCCGCGCAAGAGCGGCACCTTCTTCACCTCACGGTCGGCGATTCCCATGAAGGAGGCGGCCGTGTCCAGGATATGGCTGAGGATGTGCCTGGGCAGACCCTCGATGGAGAGCAGGTGAGTCAATTCACCGTTCTCGTTCAGTTGCGGATTACGCATGGTCTTCAACGCTCCAGGAGAGCCGGCCGGCATCGTCCCGCTTCAGGGTCAGGCAGGTCTGGCGCGGCAGTTCCAGGTGCCAGACGCAGTAGGTGGGCGCCATGGGCAGTTCCCGCCCGCCCCGGTCGGCCAGCACCGCCAGTTCCACCGCGGCCGGGCGGCCATAGTCGAACAATTCATTGAGGGCGGCGCGGGTGGTACGGCCGGTGTACAGCACGTCATCGACCAGGATCAGCTTGCGGCCTTCCACCTCGAAGGGAATGTGGGTGGGGCGCACCTGGGGATGCAGGCCCTTTTCGGCGAAATCGTCGCGGTAGAAGGAGATGTCGATCAGGCCGGCTTCTTCCGGCAAGGGCAAGAGTTGCGTGAGCCGCTCGGCAATCCAGGCGCCGCCGCTGTAGATGCCCACCAGGGCGGTGTCGGGGGTGAGGTGCGGGCGGATTTGCTCGGCGAGGGCCCGGCATTGGGCCTCGGCATCAGGCAGATGGAGTGGGGATGTGCTCATGGGGGTAGTCAAACCAGGTTTGCAGAATCAATTGGGCCGCCACGGCATCGACCAGGGGCTTCATGGTTTTGGCGTTGCGGCCGGTTTCGCGCAGGCGGGTTTCTGCATCCCGGGAGGTCAGGCGTTCGTCGGCCTCGCTGACCGGGAGGCCAAAGCGCGTCTGCAGCAGCAGGGCGAATTCGTGCACCCGGGCCGTCATTGCATGGGGGGTGCCGTCGGCGTGAGTGGGGCGGCCGATGACCAGGCATTCCGGCTGCCATTCCTCGACCAGCCGGGCGATGGCGGCCAGGCGCTCCCCATCGCTGCTGGCTTGCAGGACTTCCAGGGGATGGGCGTGGCCCAGGGCGGTTTCACCCACGGCCACGCCGGTACGCTTTTCTCCGAAATCGAAGGCGAGGATGGTGCCCATCCTTGTCAGGCGTGCCCGGCCGTGTCGGCCAGTTGGGAAAAACTGATCCCCAGTTTCTGCATGGTGGCCACCAGCCGCTCTTCCGGCGGCAGGGCAAAGAGGATGGCGGCATCGGCCGGCACCGTCAGCCAGGCGTTCTGGGCCAGTTCCGCCTCCAGTTGCCCGGCACCCCAGCCGGCATAGCCCAGGGTGACCAGGATGTCGCCAGGCTCGCCCCGTTCGCCGATGGCGGTGAGGATGTCCTTGGAACTGGTGAGGGCGATTTCGTCCGTTACCTGCAGGCTGGATTGCCACTCGCCGCGGGGACGATGCAGCACGAAGCCCCGGTCGGTTTGCACCGGCCCGCCGAAATAGACGGGCAGGTCCGCCATCTGGCTGGCCTGCAAGGGCAGGTCCACCTTCTCGAACAGCCCGGCGAGGGTCAGGTCGAGGGGCCGGTTGACGATGATCCCCAGAGCGCCCTGTTCGTTATGTTCGCAAACATAGACCAGGGATTTCGCAAAATAGGGGTCCGCCATGGCTGGCATGGCGATGAGGAACTGGTGGGTGAGTTTGACGCTTTCCATGAGGCAGGATTTTAGCCGTGCTTCAAGGTTGGGGGGGAAAGAAAATGGGCACCGGTCCAGTGCCCATTTTCAAGGTTCATGGCGCGCCCGAGACGATTCGAACGTCCGACCCCTGCCTTCGGAGGGCAGTACTCTATCCAGCTGAGCTACGGGCGCATGAAGAGGCAGGATCATACCGGGTTTGCCGGGAGGTGTCCATAATGTCGTCCCGCGCCCTGGGTTGCGGGCTATAATTGCGCGTTATCTTTTTTCGTTTTGAGGAAGTCAGCATGGCCGACCAGAAACATTCGTCCAAGTCCATCATGTACATGACAATCGCGGTTGCCGTCTTGCTCACGGTGGTCATCGTCCCCTTCACCATCAAAGGCAATACGCCTTCCACGGCGGGAAGTGCCGAAGATGCCGAAGTCCGCATCCAGCCCGTTGCCAGATTCGAACTGAAGGTCGCCGGCCCTGCCGATGCGGCAGCAAGCGCCCAGCCCAAGGATGGTCCTGCCGTCTATGCCTCCGTTTGCAGCGCGTGCCATGCTACCGGGGCGGCGGGTGCTCCCGTGAAGGGTGACAAGGCGGCCTGGGCCCCCCGGATCGCTACCGGTAGCGATGCCCTCTATCGATCCGCCCTCGGCGGCAAGAATGCCATGCCTCCCAAGGGCGGCGCAGCGAATCTGTCGGATGACGAGATCAAGGCTGCCGTTGATTATCTGGTGAGCCAGGCCAGGTAATTTCAGGGGCTCCCGCTGGGGGGCGCAGCGCACCCAAGCCAACCGCCCGTTGTGGACCCCATGCGGACCCCATGCCGGGGGTGGCAGGGGGCGCGGCTTGTAAGGGCGGCCCGCATGCCGGGGGCGGGTGATGGTGAGTGATGGCGGGTGGCGCGCGGCGCAATTGTTTGCCGGCTGTGGCGCATCGGTCTATTACAATGAGATGAATTTTTTTCGGAGCGCTTCGACGCAGTCATGCCTGCTGCAACCCCGGATCCTTTCCTTTCTCCTGCGGCACTGAAGAAGCGGCTGGGGGCGGGGCTTGTGTTGTTGGCGATCCTGTTGCTGGCGATCTTGTTGCTGGCGATCCTGCTGGTCGTTCGATTTTCATCTTCCCTGCCTGTTTCCCAGGAGGCTGCGCCCGCGTCCCGTACCCTGCTCCAGGCCCGGGCTCAAAGGGTCCGGTTTGATGAGCCGCTGCTGCCGATTCAGTTCGCCAGTGATCTCGATCCGGCCAAGGTGGCCCTGGGCCGCGCCTTGTTTCATGATCCGCGCTTGTCGCGGGATAACCGCATCAGTTGTGCCTCCTGCCATGATCTTTCCCAGGGCGGCGTGGATCATCGGGTCCATTCCCTGGGCGTGGGGCAGAAGGAAGGGCCGATCAATGCGCCGACGGTGCTCAATGCGGCGCTGAATTTCCGGCAATTCTGGGATGGCCGCTCACCGAGCCTGGAGGATCAGGTGGCGGGTCCCATCCACAATCCTCTGGAAATGGATTCCCGCTGGGCGGATGTCCTGCTCAAGCTAGGAAAGGATGCCCAACTGGAGGCCCGCTTCGTTGCGCTCTACAAATCGTCACCGTCTGCGGCCGCCATCCAGGATGCCATTGCCGAATTCGAGCGTTCCCTGATGACGCCCTCGCGCATGGATCGCTGGCTGCTGGGCGATGACGAGGCGCTCTCGAGCGAGGAGCTGGAGGGTTACGGCCTGTTCAAGCGGCACGGCTGCCCTGCCTGTCATCAGGGCGCCAATGTGGGGGGCAACATGTTCCAGCGCTTCGGAGTGATGCAGGACTATTTTGCCGGGAAGCAGCCGCTGACCCAGGCCGATCTGGGGCGCTTCAATGTCACCGGTCGGGAAGAGGACCGGCATGTCTTCAAGGTGCCGGGTTTGAGGAATGTGGCCCTGACCGGGCCCTATTTCCATGATGGTTCCGCTGCCACGCTGGAAGAGGCGGTGGCCCAGATGGGGCGTTTCCAGTTGGGGATTGAATTGCCGCAACAGGATGTGAAGCTGATGGTCCTGTTTCTCAACGCCTTGAACGGGGAGGTGCGGGAGTGAAGGTCCGTGTTGCCTTGCGCCCATTTCTGCCCTGGATGCTACTGGCTTTTCTGGCCATGGTGCTGATCACGCTGTATTTCCTGAGTGCCCGGGTCGGCAGCGGCAACCGGGTCCAGGTCGAATTGCAGGTGCGCCAGGCCCTGGGGCTCGATACCCGGGTGAATCTGGAGGTGTTGCGCTTGCGCCATCGCCAGCTGCTCGACTATGACAGCCTGGCCATATCCGGGGCCCAGGCCGAGGAGTTGTTGCAAGCGCTGCAGACCGATTTCGAGCGGATCGGCCTGCCTGGGGCGCTGCAGGCGGCCCGGGAAAGCTGGCGCCTGAAACAGCGGGAGATGGAGGATTTCAAACGGCAGAACGCGGTGCTGAACAATTCCCTGCAACACTTCGTCAATCTCGCCACGCAGTTGCATTCCGGCTGGGACGCTTCTTGGCGTGCCCCGGCTTCCCTCCTGAATTCGGTTACCCGGGATGTGCTCATTTTTGTCAATGCGCAGCAGACCGAGGATGTTTCCCGCATTGTTGCCGGCCTCGACCGCCTCGAGGCCGGAAGTCGGCGCTGGCCGGAGCCTGCCGCTACCCGGGCGCGGCTGCTTGCGGCGCATGGCAAATTGATCGTGAATGACCATTTGCCGCTGCAGCGCCTGATGTACGACCTTTCCCGCAGCCGCTTCCCCGAGGATATGGAGCGGGCTTATGGTGAATATGCGCGGGCCTTTGCCCGAGCGGAGATTCAGGCCGAACATTACCGGCGGCTGATGGCCATCTTTGCCTTGTTCATGATTGCGGTGGTTGCCCTGATCATGCTGCGCTTGCGGCATACGGCCCAGGAACTGGCCAGGAGTCACAGCTTGCTGAATAACGTGGCGGATCATCTGGGCGAGGGTATTCTCAGTTTTGATGCCCGGGGCCGACTCAATTTCTTGAATCGACGTGCTGAGGTGCTGCTGGGCCGTAGCGAAAGCGAGCTGTTGGGCCAGTCGGTGGATTGCATTTTGCCCCAGGATGAGGCGCAGGATTCTTCGTTCCGGGCGGCCCTGGCGGCGGGGCGTTCCTTTGAGGGCGAGGAGTGTGTGCAGCGTCCGGATGGCAAGCAACTGCCCGTGGCTTTTCTCGGGGGCCCCATGGCGAGGCGGGATGGGAGTGACGGGCCCCCGGGCTATGTGACCTCCTTTCGCGACATCAGCGCCCAGCGCATGGCCGCGGCCCGGCTGCAATTGGCGGCGCGGGTATTCGACAATCTCTCCGAAGCCATGACCATCACCGGGCCGGATGGGCGGATCCAGTCGGTCAATCCGGCTTTCACCCGCATCACCGGCTTTACCGAGGCCGATGCCGTGGGCCATACGCCGGGGTTCCTGCTGGGTTCCGGCATCCACGACAAGAGTTTTTATCAGGAGATGTGGAAGAGCCTGAATGAAGCGGGTAAATGGCAGGGCGAGATCATCAATCGGCGCAAGAGCGGCGAAACCTACCCCGAGTGGCTTTCCATCACGGCCGTGCGGGATGAGGCGGGGGCGATCGTGCAATACCTTGCCCTGTTCTCGGATATTTCCGAGCGCAAGCAGGCGGAAGCTTACATCCACCACCTGGCCTATCATGATCCGCTGACCGGCTTGGCCAACCGGCTGCTGTTCAACGATCGGCTCGATAATGCCATGCACCAGGCGCACCGCAGCCGACGCCCCCTGGCGATCATGCTCTTTGACCTGGACCGGTTCAAATCCATCAACGACTCGCTGGGGCATGGGGCGGGGGACATCCTGCTGAAATCCGTGAGCCAGCGCCTGACCCGCCTGCTGCGCGAAGGAGATACCCTGGGGCGGCTGGGCGGCGACGAATTTGCCCTGCTGCTGCCCGAAATTTCGTCTCACGCGGATGCGGCCTCGCTGGCCAGCCGCATGCTGGCCGAATTCGAGACCCCCTTCGATCTGGATGGGCGGGAGGTGTTCGTCACCACCAGCATTGGCATTGCCGTCTATCCCTCCGATGGGGAAAATCCCCAGACCCTGCTCAAACATGCGGACGTGGCGCTCTACAACGCCAAGGATGCCGGCCGTTCCATCTTTCGCTTCTTCCTTGAAAGCGATAGCGAGAACTCTCTCGATCGCCTGGAGCTGGAAACCGATCTGCGCCATGCCGTGGCCCGGGACGAACTCTGCCTCTACTACCAGCCGCAGGTGGATGCCCGTACCGGCTTGATCCTGGGGGTGGAAGCCCTGGTGCGCTGGCAGCACCCGCGCCGTGGCCTGCTGATGCCGGATCGCTTCATCCCTCTGGCAGAAGCCACGGGCTATATCGATGTGCTCGGGCGTTGGTGCATGGAAACGGCTTGCCGCCAACTGGTGGAGTGGCAGAACCAGGGCTTGCCCATTGAACGCGTGGCGGTCAATGTGTCGGCCCGGCAACTGCGTAATCCGGACTTCTCCGGGATGGTGGCCGGCATCCTGCGGGAAACTGGCATCCCCCCTCGCGGCCTGGAAATCGAATTGACCGAATCTTCCCTGGCGGATGATCCCGGGCGCACTTTCCAGCTGTTTTCCCGGTTGCGCCAGTGGGGCATCCGCATTGCCATCGACGACTTTGGCACCGGCTATTCTTCCCTTTCTTACCTTTCCCGCTTCCCGGTGGATGTGGTCAAGATCGACCAGAGCTTTGTCCAGGGCCTGGGCCAGGAGCCCGAAGCCCGCTCGGTGGTGCAGGCGATCATCCTGCTGGCTCATGCCCTGTCCATGGAAACCGTGGCCGAAGGGGTGGAAACCGAGGCGCAGCGTAAGCGCCTGGTGGAGATGGGTTGCGATCAGTTGCAAGGTTACCTCTACTCCCGCCCCTGCCCTCCCTGGCAACTCCTCGAACTCCCCTGTGTGGTGGATGACGGAGATGCGGTGTGATGGCGATTCAGACGGCAAGACCCAGCGCGATCGTCGCCTACCTCGACCAGTATGTGATCGGCCAGGAGGAGGCGAAGCGGGTGCTGGCGGTGGCGGTCTATCTCCATTACCGCAAGCTCGCCCTGGCCCGGGGCGGGGCTGCGTCGATGGACAAGAGCAATGTGCTCATCATCGGCCCCTCGGGCTGCGGCAAGACCCTGCTCTGCGAAACCCTGGCGCGGCTGCTCCAGGTGCCCTTCGTCACCGCGGATGCCACTTCCCTCGCCCAGACCCGGTTCGTGGGAGAGGAGATCGAGGCGATCATGGAACGGCTGGTGGAAAAGGCGGGAGGACAGACGGACCTGGCCGGCCAGGGCATCGTCTTCATCGACGAGGTCGACAAGCTCAAGGCCAGCAGCGACGGCCAGCCCCGCCTGGTGTCCGGGGAAAGCGTCCAGCATGCCCTCCTGAAGATCATGGAAGGGGCGCCGGTGCGGCTCGAGGACGGGCGGGTGGTGGATACCTCGGGCATCCTCTTTCTCTGCGGTGGCGCCTTCGTGGGCCTCGAGCAGATCATGGCCCGCACCCACAGCTTCGGCTATATCGGCACGGCCCAGGGGGAGGATGCCAGCCTCCTCGATCGCATCAACAGCCGGGTGAAACCCACCGACCTGTTCGAGTTCGGCCTGATTCCCGAATTCACCGGGCGCCTGCCGGTGCTGGCGAGGCTGCGCGAACTCTCGAAGGAGATGCTGGTGCGCATCATGGTCGAGCCGCGCCAGGCCCTGTACCGGCAGTTCCGGGAAATCCTGGCCCAGGAAGGGGTCGAGCTGAAGATAGCGCCCGCCGTGTTCCAGCAGATCGCCGACATCGCCTACGAATACAAGACCGGGGCGCGCAGCCTGCGCGGCATCTTCGAGGAAGTGCTCAATCCGGTGCTGTTTGCCGTGCCGGACCGGCCCGAGGTGCGCCAGGTAGTGATCCGCTCCCTCTTTGAGCCGCCCGAGTTTCGCGCGGCTTAGGCTTCTCTTTTGTTCGCTTGTTCGCTGTTCACGCTTTGGGCCCCTTTAACACCGCCGCAAGGCCCGGCAGGGCGGTAAGGGTGTTCTGCCACAACTGCGCCGCCAGTTCCGCTTCCGGCATTTGCCGCAGCTCCGCCAGGACCCGGCCGATGCGCGGCAGTTCGGCCGGGCTGTTGCGGCCCCGGGCGAGCCAGCTCGGGGGAATGTCCGGGGCGTCGGTCTCCAGCACCAGGGCCTCCCGCGGCAAGTCGACCGCGAGGCGGCGGATGCGGGTGCTGCCGGGGTAGGTGAGGGTGCCGCCAAAGCCCAGCTTGAACCCCAGCTTGATGAATTCCTCCGCCTGCTGGCGGCTGCCGTTGAAGGCGTGGGCGATGCCGCCCGGCACCCGGATGCGGCGCAGTTGCTTGAGCACCTGATCCACCGCCTGGCGCATGTGCAGCACCACGGGGAGCTCGAATTCCCGGGCCAGGCGCAACTGGGCGACCAGGAAGTGTTCCTGCCGGTCGAACGCCACGTTGGTCACATGGCCGTCCAGGCCGATTTCCCCGATGGCCGCCGGGCGCTGCTGCTCCAGGCGGCGGGCCAGCCCTGCCAGATCGGCTTCCCCCGCGGCCATGACGAACAGCGGGTGAATGCCATAGGCCGGGGCGCAGCCCGGGTAGCGTTGGCAGCAGGCATCTACCGCCGCACAGTTGGCAAGGCTGATGGCCGGAATCAGGGCACCCACCACGCCGAGGTCCCGGGCGGACTGCCAGACCCGATCACGATCCGGCTCGAATTCGGGGGCGTCCAGGTGGCAGTGGCTGTCGATCCACACAGCGGGGGATTCAGGCGAACGGGAATTCAGGCTCCGGCCGGCGGCCCAGGATCAGGTCCGTCAGCGCGGCGGCGGAACCGCAGGCCATGGTCCAGCCCAGGGTGCCATGCCCGGTATTGAGCCAGAGATTTTGCAGGGGGGAGCGGCCGACCAGGGGCACGTTGGAGGGCGTGGCCGGGCGCAGGCCGCACCAGAAGACGGGCTCCCCCTGGGGCTGGAGTTGGGGAAACAGGACTTGTGCCCGGCGCAAGAGGGCCTTGCAGCGCACCGGGTTCAGGTCCAGATTGAAACCATTGAATTCGGCGGTTCCGGCGATGCGCAGGCGTTGGCCGAAGCGGGAAAAAACGATCTTGTGACCGTCATCGGTGAGGCTGACACTGGGGGCGATGCTGTCGGGTCCGAGGTTGAGGGTGGCCGAATAGCCCTTGGCCGGGTAGATGGGCAGGCGCACCCCATGGGGCCGGAGGAAGGGAGCGGAGTAGCTGCCCAGCGCCAGTACCACGGCCTCTGCCGGGAGCGCTTCGCCGGATTGCAGGAGTACCCCGAGCACCTTGCCTTGTTCCACGATCAGATCGGCAATCGGGCTGGAGTAACGGAACTCGGCTCCTGCTCTGGCGGCCCGGGTGGCCAGGGCCTGGGTGAAGCGGTGGGCGTCGCCGGATTCGTCCGATGCCGTGTAATCCCCGCCCACCAGCAAGGGGCGGGCGGCGGCCAGACTCGGTTCGATGGCGAGGCATTCTTCCACCCCGATGGGTTTGCGGTCCAGCCCGAACTCCTGCATCAGCCGGGCCGCCTCGACCGCCCGGGCAAACTCGCGGCGGTCCGTATGAATGTGCAGGATGCCTTTTTCCAGGCAGTCATAGCTCGCGCCGAATTCCGGGCCCAGTTCCTGGCGCAGGGCCTGTAGCCGGGCGCGGCTGTAGAGGGCCAGCTTGACGATGGCGCGGATGTTGTCCCGGGTGTGGCCGGGCAGGCAGTGGCGCAGGAAGGAGAGGCCCCAGAGGAAGAGTTCCGGGTCGAAACGGGGGCGGAACAGCAAGGGGGCGTCTTCTTTGCCCAGCCACTGGAGAGCCTGGGGAATGGCGTGGGGATTGGCCCAGGGTTCGGCGTGGGAGACGGAAATCTGGCCGCCATTGGCGAAACTGGTTTCCATGCCGGCGGCTGCCTGGCGGTCCAGCACGGTGACTTCGCAGCCGGCCTGCCTCAGGTACCAGGCACTGGCGGTGCCGACGACTCCAGCCCCCAGCACCAGCACTCTCATGATTCGGACTCCAGGCGCAGGCGGTTGATGCGGATCACCTGGGAGATCTGGCGCAGGTTACGCATCACCTGAGCCAGATGGGTCCGGCCACCGACCTGGATGATGAAGTGCAGCAGGGTGAACAGCTTTTCCGGGTCTCCTTCCATGGCGACGTTCTCGATATTGGAGCCGGAATCGGAAATGGCCGAAGCCACCTGGGCCAGCACGCCCCGGGAATTCTTTACCTCCACGTCGAGGCGCACTTCGAACAAGGTGCCGGGCGAGGACTCCCACTCCACGTCGATCCACTTCTGTGGTTCGTGAGAGCGGGATTTGCGGATCACCGGACAGTCGTGGGTGTGGACCACCAGGCCCTGGCCCTTCTTGATGGAGCCGATGATCGGGTCGCCGGGGATGGGCTGGCAGCATTTGGCAAGCTGGATGGCCATGCCTTCGGTGCCCCGGATGGTGAGGCTGCCCGGCGTGGTGCAGATGGGAATGGCATCCTCGGCCAGCAGCCGGCGGGCGGCCACGGCGGCGAGGCGCTTGCCCAGGCCGATGTCGGTGAAGACTTCCTTGATCGAGCGGTTGCCGGATGCCTTGACCAGCCGCTCCCAGGCGGCGGCAGGAATTTCCGGGGCCGGCACCCCGAGGCTGTGCAGTTCCTGGACCAGCAGGCGCTCACCCAGGGCGGCGGATTCCTCGTTTTGCACGGTGCGCAGGAAATGGCGGATTTTGCTCCGGGCCCGGCCGGTCTTGACATAGCTGAGCCAGGCCGGGTTGGGGTTGGCGTGGGCGGCGGTGACGATCTCCACCACATCGCCGTTCTTCAGCTCGGTGCGCAGAGGGGCCAGTTCATGGTTGATGCGGGCGGCGATGCAGCAGTTGCCGACATCGGTGTGAATGGCATAGGCCATGTCCACCGGCGTGGCGCCCTGGGGCAGGGCGAGAATCTTGCCCTTGGGCGTGAAAACATAGACCTCGTCCGGGAACAGGTCGATCTTGACGTTCTCGAAGAATTCGGAGGAATCGCCACTTTGCATTTCCAGCAGGGACTGGAGCCATTTGTGGGTGCGGATCTGCAGGTCGGCGCCGCTGTGTTCGGCATCCTTGTAGAGCCAGTGGGAGGCCACGCCTTCCTGGGCCACATGGTCCATTTCCTCGGTGCGGATCTGGACTTCCACCGGCGTGCCATAGGGGCCGATCAGGGTGGTGTGCAGGGACTGGTAGCCATTTGCCTTGGGGATGGCGATATAGTCCTTGAACTTGCCCGGCACTGGCTTGTAGAGGGCATGCAGGGCGCCCAGCGCCAGGTAGCAGGTGGGAATGTCGTGCACCACGACGCGAAAACCGTAGATGTCGAGGATCTGGGAAAAAGAGAGGCGCTTTTCTTCCATCTTGGTGTAGATGGAGTAGAGGCTCTTTTCCCGGCCGAAAACCTGGGCCTGGATGCCCACTTCTTCGATCTTGGCGCGGATGTTGTCGGTGATGCGGGTCAGCAATTCCTTGCGGTGGCCCCGGGCCGCCAGCATGGCTTTGCCCAGCACATGGGCGCGCACGGGGTGGATCAGGCGGAAGGAAGTATCCTGCAGTTCCCGGAACATCTTGTTGAGCCCGAGCCGGTTGGCAATGGGCGCATAGATTTCCAGGGTTTCCCGGGCAATGCGGCGGCGCTTGTCGGGGCGCACGGCGGACATGGTCTGCAGATTGTGATGCCGGTCGGCCAGCTTGATCAGCACCACGCGCAGGTCGCGGGCCATGGCCAGGAGCATCTTGCGGAAGTTTTCCGCCTGGGCCTCCTGGTGCGAGGCAAACTCGATCTTGTCCAGTTTGGACAGGCCGTCGACCAGGTCTGCCACCCCGGCGCCGAAATGTTCCTTCAGTTCGGCCTTGGTGACCCCGGTGTCTTCCAGCACGTCGTGGAGCAAGGCGGCGCAGATGGCGTCCGCGTCCATGCGCCATTCCACCACGGCGCCAGCGACCGAAAGGGGGTGGGTGATGTAGGCCTCGCCGGAAAGGCGGGTCTGATGTTCGTGGGCTTTGTCCGAGAAGCGTACCGCCGCCTTGACGCGGGCGACTTCTTCAGGGCTCAGGTAATCCAGACTGTCGATGAAGACCAGGTAGGCCGGGTCATCGGGAGAAAGGGCGTAGAAACCACCTTCCGCCTCTGGTGAGGCAGGGGGAACAAGAGGCGAGACCGGGACGCTGGGGTTGGCCATGAGTCACGTTCGCCCCTGGCTTCAGGCCTGACCGCGGTTGAGAATTTCCTTGCCCACCTTGGACATGGCGATTTCACGCAAGGCCATCACCGTGGGTTTGTCCTTCTCGTCTTCCACCAGGGGGGTGGAGCCGGAGGCCAGCTGGCGGGCGCGATGGGCGGCCGCCAGGGTCATTTCGAAACGGTTGGGGATTTGCTTCAGGCAGTCTTCAACGGTAATACGGGCCATGGTGTTGTCTCGATGGGATCAGGTGAGTCGGGCAAACAGGGCGGGATGACGCAGGCGCTGGGTTTCCAGCCGCAGCCGGGAGGCCCGCACGATGGAAACGAAGTCCGTCAGTGCTGTCTGCAGATCATCGTTAATAATAACATAGCCGAATTCCCCCACATGGCTCATCTCTTCCCGGGCGGCGGCGAGGCGTCGGGCGATCACTTCCGGGCTGTCCGTACCCCGGCCCTGGAGGCGCTGGGTCAGCACCTCCAGCGAGGGCGGCAGGATGAAGATGCCGATGGCGTCGGGGAACAGGCGGCGCACCTGCTGCGCACCCTGCCAGTCGATTTCCAGCAGCACATCCCGGCCCGCAGCGCGCTCGGTTTCGATCCAGCGTTTTGACGTGCCATAGTAATGGTCATGCACTTTCGCCCATTCGAGAAAGTCGTCGGCCTCGATCATGGCGCGGAAGTGGGCGACGTCAGTAAAGTGATATTCCCGTCCGTTTTCCTCCCCGGGGCGGGGCGCCCGGGTGGTGTAGGAAATGGACAGGGCAAGCCCGATCCCGGTCGCCAGCAGTTGACGCACCAGAGTGGTTTTGCCGGCCCCCGATGGGGCGGCGACGATGAACAGTAAACCGGACATGACAGCCCTTCACTTGCGGGAAACCGATATTCTCACCTATAGACAGTAAAATCCGGCAATCGTTCTGGTGCTGGGTTTGACGAGGAGAGTCATTTTGACGAGGAGTTTCATTTTGAGGGCGGCAAGTGGATGGCGGCTGAGCCTGGGGGACCTGGGGCTGGCCTTTGCCTGTTGGGGGGTGACGGCGTGAGGGGTGACGGCACTGAATCCATCCGGTCGCGCAGCCCATGCCCTGCAGGCCGGGAGCCGCCCCTTGCTGACGGCGCTGGCGGAGTGCGAAGCACGGCAGCGCGCCCTCTTTTCCAACGCCACGGTGGGCATTGCCCTGGCGGATGTTCAGGGGCGCTTGCTGGAAGTCAATGAGGCTTATGCCCGGATGCTGGGCTACACCGCGCAGGAACTGCAGGGCATGAGCATCGCCGAGCTGACCCATCCAGAAGACGAGCCCCTCGAAACCGATTACCTGGCGGCCATCGCCCGGGGGGAGCGCGACAGTTACCAGATCGAAAAACGCTACCTCCACCGCAGTGGCCGGGAGGTCTGGGGCGAGCTGGCCGTTAGCGGTCAGCGCGATGAGCGGGGGCGGCTCGTGCAGCTGATTGGCGTGGTCACCGACATCACGGGGCGCAAACAGGAACAGGCGCACCTGCGGCTGATGGGCGAGGTATTCCGCCAGGTGGGCGAGGCGATCCTGGTGAGTGATCAGGATAATCGTATCGTCATGGTGAATCAGGCCTTCACGGCCCTGACCGGTTACCGCCCCGAAGAGGTGATGGGCCGGAATCCCAGCCTGCTTTCTGCTGGGCAGACCCCGCGGGAGGTGTATCAGAAGATGTGGGCCGCGCTCCGGGAGCGCGGCCACTGGCAGGGCGAGATCTGGGACCGGCGCAAGGATGGCGCGGTGTATCCCAAGCTGCTTTCCATCGCCCTGCTCAAGGATGACCGGGGGCGGCTGACGCATCATATTGCCTGTTTTACCGATATTACCGAGCACAAGGAGGCCGAAAACCGCATCCGCTACCTGGCTTTGCACGACACCCTGACCGGCCTGCCCAACCGTCTTTGCCTGCAGGAACGCCTGGGCCAGGCCCTGCTGGCCGCCCATCGGCGCCAGGAGATGCTCGGCGTGATCCTGATTGATCTGGATCGTTTCAAACTGATCAATGACAGCCTTGGGCACCATGTCGGGGATGCCCTGCTGGTGCAGACGGGGGCGCGTCTGCAGGCCGCGGTGCGCAATGATGACGTGGTCGCCCGCCTGGGCGGCGATGAGTTCGTGGTGGTGGTGACGGGGGCGGCGACGATGGAGGTGGTGCTGAGTGTTGCCGGCAAGCTCCTGGAAACCCTGCGCCAGCCTTATCAAATCGAGGGCCAGGTGCTGCACGCCACGCCCAGCATGGGCATCAGTTTCTACCCTGAAGATGGCAAGGATGCCGATACCCTGATGCGCAATGCCGATGCGGCGATGTATCACGCCAAGTCACAAGGGCGCAACGGCCTGCAGCGCTTTGATCCAGCCTTGAATGCAGCGGCGACCGAGCGCTTCATCCTGGAGAGCAATCTGCCCCGGGCCCTGGCCCAGGGCGAGTTCGTGCTGCATTACCAAGCGCAGATCGACGGGCAAAGCGGTTGCCTGATGGGCGTCGAGGCCCTGGTGCGCTGGCTGGACCCGGAGCGCGGCCTGGTGCCGCCCGACCGTTTCATCCCCGTCGCGGAGGAAACCGGGTTGATCGTGCCGCTGGGAGCCTGGGTGCTGGAAGAAGCCTGCCGCCAACGTCAGGCCTGGCATCGTCAGGGGCTGCCCGCCTTCCGGGTGGCGGTGAATCTTTCCGTCCTGCAATTGCGGCAGGCGGATTTTCCCGGGCAGGTGGCGCGTCTCCTGGAACGACATGGCCTCACCGCGGCCGACCTGGAGCTCGAAATCACCGAGAGCGCCGCCATGGGCAACCCCCTGGAAACCATCGAGATGCTCAATAAAATCAAGGCGATGGGAATTTCCATGGCGATCGATGACTTCGGCACCGGCTATTCTTCCCTGGCCTATCTGAAACTGCTGCCGATCGACTCCCTGAAGCTCGACCGCTCCTTCGTGAAGGATATCGAAACCAGCCAGGATGATGCCGTGATCTGCTCCGCCACCATCGCCCTGGCCCATGCCCTGGGGCTGTCCGTGGTGGCCGAGGGCGTGGAGACTGCGGCCCAGGAGCATTATCTGCTGCGCCAGGGCTGCGACTACCTTCAGGGTTATCTGTTCAGCAAGCCCCTGACCGCGACTGAACTGGAGCGCTTGCTCGGCTCGCTGGATGCCCGGCTCTGTCTGCGTTCGGCAGCAGATCGCCGCCAGCACTGAACCGCTGCCTGCCGTCTTTCTGGCGGGCCGGTTCAGTTGTCGGGGGTTGCCAGCCCGTCTTCCGGGAGGGGCAGGTGGTCGGGAATTTCCAGGGAGAGCAGGTGGCGCTGGGCCTTGACCAGTTGCTCGGCGGCGCGGCGGTAGTGGCTGCCCTGCTGCAGCCAGTTTTCCATGGCGCGAATATCCAGTTGTCCGGCAGCCCCGGCCACCAGCAGGGCTTCCTTGAGGGTGGCATAACGCGCTTCCGTCGCCTCCAGCGCCATTTCCATGCCGGTGCGGCTAAAGTCGTCCCGGTTCCCGTCGCAGGCCAGGCAGAGCGCTTGCAAGGCTTCCTGAAAGTGCTGGGCTTCAGCCGCACAGCCGCCTTCTGCGGCCAGGGCCGCGCCATGCTGGGCCAGGTCGCAGGCGGTCTGCTGGTAGCGCAGCACACGCAGACTCCGGGCCAGGGCTTCGACCAGGGTGGCGGGCAAGGTGGCGGCACTGATGTGGTGAATATAGTCGGTGACAGCCCTGGACAGCGTGTTGAGGGTATCCCGCTGGCGGGCAATCAGGGCCGTGTCGGGATGCGGCAGGGCGGCCTGATGCAGACAGGCGGCCGCGAGGCTCTGGGTATGCGCCAGTTCGAGACGCAGGGCGCGCAGGGCCAGATCGGGAACGCTGAGAATGTTGCGGTCCAGATAGCGGGGTTTGGAGGCTTCTTCGTGATGGCTGCGAAAGCGCTGGGCCAGGGCGCGGGTCAGCCAGGGGTCCAGCGGCACCATCAGGGCCACCCCGAGCAGATTGAAGGTGGAGTGAAAGGCCGCCACCATCACGGCAGGCGTGAACGGCTGCGCGGTAAAAGTCTGGATCTCACTGAGAAAGGTGATCAGCAGCGGGAGCAGGATGAGCGCCACGAGGCCGGTGACGATATTGAATATCATGTGGGCAGCGGCGACGCGCCGGGCATTGGCCGTGGCGCTCAGGGCAGCAAGAATGGCGGTGGAGGTGGTGCCGATATTGGTGCCGATCACCATCGCGCAAGCGGCTTCGATGCTCATCAGGCCGCCCTGTGCGGCAGTGATGATGAGGGCGATGACTGCCCCCGAGGTCTGCATCAAGACGGTGATCAGGGTGCCAATGCCGACCAGGATCAGGTAGCCCGAAATACCGGGGCGGACGAAACTTTCGAGCGCGGCCTGTTCGCCCAGACCGGAAAAAGCATCCTTGAGCACATCGATGCCCAGAAAGAGGATGCCGAAACCTGCCAGGGCCTGCCCCAGGGCCCGACTGCGTATGCCGCGGGCCACCAGCATCAGGATGGTGCCCATGCCGATGAAGGGCAAGGCCAGGGCGTCGATCTTGAAGTTGAACCCCAGCGCCGCCACCAGCCAGGCATTCATGGTGGAGCCGAGGTTGGAGCCGTAAATCACCCAGAGCGAATTGCGCAGGGTCAACAGCCCCGAATTGACGAAGCCGATGGTGGCGATGGTGACCGCAGTGGAGGACTGCACCAGGGAGGTGATGAGAAAGCCGGTGCACAAGCCCCGCAGGCGGCTTGAGGTCCAATCCTCCAGCAGGTCTTCCAGGGCGCGGCCGGCGGCGAGTTTGAGGCCTTCCGTGAGCAGGTGCATGCCCAGCAGAAAGAGTCCCACACCACCGAGCAAGCCACCGGGCAAGCCTTCGGGCAGGGCGGCGAGGGGATCGGCCGCCATGGAGGACGCGCTCAGCGCTGGCTGGAGGTGGCCGTGGAAGAGGCGGAGTTGGCGAGGCTGGCGTCGATGCGCCGGGCTTCCTCATCGCTGATGATCTGCATCACATTGATGACCTTTTGTACCCCTTCGGTATTGCGGGCCACCTGGATGGCGGCCTTGGCTTCCCGGTCCGTGACGATGCCGAGCAAGAACACATTGCCGGCTTCGGTGACCACCTTCACGTGATTGGCCGCGAACTGGTTGGCGTCGATGAAGCGGGCCTTGACCTTGGAGGTGATGTAGGCATCATTGCTGCGGGCACCGAGGCTGCTGTTGCCGGCTACCACCAGTTCGTTCCAGACCCCCTGCACATTTTCGATGCGGCTCACTTCTTCGGCCACCTTCGCCTTGGTGGCTTCGTCGGGCACCTCGCCGGTGATCAGCACGCGGCGGTTGTAGCTCGTGAAATTGATGTGGGCGCGGTCCTGGATTTCCTTGCTGAGCCGGCTGCTGGCCTTGAGTTCAATGGATTCATCGTCGGTCTGGACGCCGAGCGAGCGGCGGTCGGAGGCGGCCAGGGCGCCTGCGGTGGCGCCGGCCACGGCCACGCCGAAACAGCCTTGCAGGGCGGGCAGGGCGAGGCTCAGGCTCATGAGTCCGAGCAGGGACCGGCGGCTGGGGTGGTGCTTGGGCTTCATTCCTCTACTCCCATCAACAGGCTGTCGATGCCGTCGCATAAACAGTGAATCATCAAGAGATGCACTTCCTGGATGCGCGCCGTGCGGGGCACGGGGACGCACAGGTGGATGTCCTCCTCCTGCAGCAGGTGGCCGATTTCGCCGCCGTCCCGGCCGGTGAAGGCAATCACCTTCATGTCCTGCTCATGGGCGGCGCGGATGGCTTCCACCACATTGCCGGAATTGCCCGAGGTGGAGATGGCCAGCAGCACATCCCCGGGACGGCCCAGGGCCCGCACCTGGCGGGAAAAGATGTGTCTGAAACTGTAGTCGTTGCCGACGGCAGTGAGGATGGAAGAATCTGTGGTCAGGGCGATGGCGGCCAGTTCCTGGCGCTCCACCTCGAAGCGGCCCACCAGCTCGGCTGCGAAATGCTGGGCATCGGCAGCAGAGCCGCCGTTGCCGCAGGCGAGGATCTTGCCGTCGTTGAGCAGGGAATGGGTCATGGTCTCGATGGCGGCGGCCAGGGGCGCGGCCAGTAATTCCACGGTTTCCTGCTGGGTGCGGGCGCTGTCTTCGAAATGCTGGCTGACGCGGGCGATCAAATCCATTGTGTTCTCTGGGGCTTGGTGGTCATTTGTGGTGGGGAATTCTAGCATCAGAGTTCCATCAGGATTTCGAACTCCAGGCGTTTCCAGGGGTTGGGGTCTGCCTTCAGCCTGGAAATGCGGGCCTCGAGGACCTCGCCGCGATCCAGTGCCTCGGCGACGGCCCGGTTTTCCTTGCGCGGTACGTAACCCAGCTTGTGCCCTTGCCATTCCACCCGGATGGCGAGGGGGTCATGGGGATTGTCCCGCTCCCGCACCAGGTCCAGGCGGTCGCCGACCTGGAGTTGGGGACGCAGGGTCGTCAGGGCGTGGAACTGGCTGCCTGCCAGGGGGGAGGATTGCACCAGGATGCGGATGCGTTCCTGAGCCTGGAGCAGGCCGATCCCGCTGACCAGCAGCAGGAGCCCCAGCTCAATCCGCCGTGAAGGCATCTTTGAGCCATTCGATCGCATGGGTTTCGACCCGGTCCAGGAGTATGCAGTCGAAGCGGCAGGGGCCCTCCCCGTGCCGGGACAGCCAGTGCCGGGCCGCCAGGATGAGGCGTTGCAGCTTGGCCGCGGTGATGCTGGCCGCGGCACCACCGAAGCGGGGATTGCGGCGCAAGCGCACTTCCACGAAGACGGTGGTGTCCCCCTCCTGACAGACCAGGTCGATCTCGCCGCCCTTGACCCGGAAATTGCGCGCCAGCAGCCGCAGCCCCCGGGCTTCGAGGTAGGCTGCCGCCAGCGCCTCGGCCCGGGCTCCGTCCGTGGTATCTTTGTCCGCACCTGCCATAGCGAGCTTTCATGACAAAACAATTGTCGCCATTGTATGTGGTGCCGACTCCCCTGGGGAATCTCAAGGACATCAGCGAGCGGGCCCGGGAGGTCCTGTGCAGCGTCGCCTGGGTGGCCGCCGAAGACACCCGTCACACGGCCCCCCTGCTGCAACACCTGGGGTCTCCGGCCCGGCTGCTGGCCGCCCATGAACACAACGAAGCCGGCGCTGCCGGGTCGATCCTCGCCAAGCTGGCGGCGGGGGAGGCGGTGGCCCTGGTTTCCGATGCCGGCACGCCCGCCATTTCCGATCCCGGCGCCCGCATCGTTGCCCGGGTCCGGGAGGCGGGGGGCAGGGTGATTCCCTTGCCCGGCCCCTGCGCCGCCACCACCGCCCTCTCGGCGGCAGGGCTGGAAGACGACCACTGGCTGTTCTATGGCTTCCTGCCCTCCAAGTCCGGCCAACGCCGCAAGGTGCTGGAAAGCCTGCTGGAACTGCCCTACACCCTGGTGTTCTACGAAGCGCCGCACCGGGTGCTGGAAACCGTTGCCGACCTGGCGGCGGTACTGGGCGCGGAGCGCACCCTGGTCATGGCCCGGGAGCTGACCAAGCTGTTCGAGACCATCCAGCGCCTGCCGCTGGGGGAGGCGCTGGCCTGGATGGAGGCCGATCCCAATCAGCAAAAAGGCGAATTCGTGCTGCTGGTGTCCGGTTGCCCCCAGGGCCGGGATGACGGGGAGGCCGAACGGGTGCTGAAACTGCTGCTGGCCGAAAACCTGCCCGTGAAACAGGCCGCCAAGCTTGCCGCGGCCATCAGCGGCGGCAGCAAGAACGCGCTCTATGAGCGGGCCCTGGCCCTGAAGGGCTAGAATCAGCAAACCGCTCCACCGGGAGATTCTCATGCAGATCACGATTACCCGCCCCGACGACTGGCACCTGCACCTGCGCGACGGCGCCGCCCTGTCCGCCGTTCTGCCCCATACCGCACGCCAGTTTGCCCGGGCCATCGTCATGCCCAATCTGAAGCCGCCGGTGACCACGGTGGAGCGGGCGGATGCCTACCGTCAGCGCATCCTGGCCGCCCTGCCTGCCGGCCTGAGCTTCGAGCCCCTGATGACCCTGTATCTGACCGACGACACGCCGCCGGCCGAAATTGCCCGGGCCGTGGCCTGTGGTTTCGTCAAGGCCGTGAAGCTGTACCCGGCCGGTGCCACCACCCATTCCGACGCAGGTCTGACCCGGATCGAGGCCGCCTACGACACCCTGGCCGAAATGGAACGCCTGGGGCTACCCCTGCTGGTGCATGGTGAAGTGACCGATCCGGCGGTGGACCTGTTCGACCGGGAAAAGGTTTTCATCGACACGGTGCTGCTGCCTTTGCTGCAGCGCTTTCCCGAGTTGAAGCTGGTGATGGAGCACATCACCACCCAGGATGCCGTCCAGTTCGTGCTGGAAGCCGGTCCGAATGTGGCGGCCACCCTCACTGCCCACCACCTGCTCTACAACCGCAATGCCCTCTTCCAGGGCGGCGTGCGGCCCCACTGGTACTGCCTGCCGGTGCTGAAGCGGGAAACCCACCGCCAGGCCCTGGTGCGGGCAGCCACCTCCGGCAGTCCCAGGTTTTTCCTGGGCACCGATTCCGCCCCCCATGCCAGGAGCGCCAAGGAAGCGGCCTGTGGCTGTGCCGGTTGTTACACCGCCTATGGGGCCCTGGAGCTGTATGCCGAGGCTTTTGAAGCGGCCGGTGCCCTGGACAAGCTGGAAGCCTTTGCCAGCTTCCATGGGCCCGCATTCTACGGCTTGCCCCGCAATGCCGGGACGGTGACCCTGAGCCAGGAAGTCCTGGCCGTGCCCGAAGCCTACCCCTATCTTCCCGGCGAAACCCTGGTACCCCTGCGGGCCGGGGAGCAGCTGGGCTGGAAACTGCTGGCTTGATCCATGTTACCGAGGAGATGACCATGTTGCGCCGCATTTTGCCCTTCGCCCTGCTGCCCCTGCTGACGGGGTGCATCAACGATGGGGCGGCTTACCGGATCGATGGTTCCCGGCATGCCCTCACCGTGGTGCGGGAACAGAACCTGTTCTGGAAGAAGCAGGTGAAGCTGGCGGTGGTGGTGGCGCGCATGCCCGATTGCCAGCGCAAGCACACGCTGCAGGAAGCCGATCTTTCGACCCCCGTCGAACTTTGGCAGCCTGGGCCGGGAACCTTCATCCTCGCGGTCGGCAACAACCGGTATGTCACGGAAACCCGTACCTGCCTGGGTTTTGCCCCGCTGACCGAGGAACCGCCGGGAGGTATCGGCGTCCACCTGGGGACCTTCGCCGTGAAGAACGGAGTGTTTACATTCACCCCGGCGGCCAGGCCCGAAGAGGCGGCTGCCGGATCCCGATGATTCGATGCGGCCGAACTTGTTTTCCACCCGGGCTCCTGGCAATGCCGACCCGGCCTGTTGCAACGCGGCATGGCAATTTCGCCCCGGTCGGCGCGGGGTAATTGCCGCCAGGCGCGTATAATCCGCGCCGGGAGTTGGCCAAGGCAGCCGCTGCCTGCCGCAAGGCAGGGGGAGGAAAGTCCGGGCTCCACAGGGCAGGATGCCGGCTAACGGCCGGGCGCTATAAGTCGCAAGACCCAAGGCGACGGAAAGTGCAACAGAGAATAGACCGCCGATGGCCCCAGCGCGTGAGCCTGGGGATCAGGCAAGGGTGAAACGGCGGGGTAAGAGCCCACCGCAGGACTGGTGACAGGACTGGCAAGGTAAACCCCATCCGGAGCAAGACCAAATAGGGAAGCATCAGGCGTGGCCCGCGCTGCTTCCGGGTAGGTTGCTTGAGCCCCGCAGCAATGCCGGGCCTAGAGGAATGGCTGCCAAAGGACGCAAGTCCTTCACAGAACCCGGCTTATCGGCCAACTCCCCCTTCATTTCCGGGCGCTCGCCCCGATCGTGCATGCGCGACAAGAATGCAATGAACATTGCTTGCATTTGATCTGACCGGCCTTTCCGTTCCCCTTCCCCGCGCCCTGTGCGCCCCCTTCCGGATTTTCATGCGTCATGAATGGCCGAAGGGTTTCCCCACCCGGCGACACTCCTGATAAAGCACTTTCAGTTCCCCTTCCCATGCATTGATTTGATTGATTATTTTCATCCGCGATTTTATTTGAAAGCGCGGCTAAGTCCTTGTCTTGGCTAAAAAAACCGGGATTCTTGCGGTTGACGGGGGGTGAGGCTGTGCCGTAAAGTGGGAAGAAGTGGTGTAAAGTGGGTGAACGGGGGGTTTGGGGCCATGTTTGAAGGAGCGGTTTCGCTGAGTCTGGATGCGAAAGGGCGGCTTGCCATTCCGGCGCGCCACCGGGACGCGCTCGTCTCCGCGGCCGAAGGCTCCCTGGTGCTGACTGCTCATCCCCAGCGTTGTCTGCTGCTTTATCCCCTGTCGGCCTGGGAGCCGATTCGCGACAAGATTCTGAAAGCCCCCAGCTTCGATGCCCGGGCCCAGAGCCTGAAGCGGGTGCTGGTGGGGAATGCCCGGACCGAATCCATGGATTCGGCCGGACGGATGCTGGTGGCTCCCGAGCTTCGGGAGCACGCTCAACTTGAAAAAACGATCTGGATGGTGGGCATGGGAAGTCATTTCGAAATCTGGAGCGATGCCGGTTGGCGGCGCCAGAACGAACTGGCTTTCGAGGCGCTGCAAAGCGACGAGCCGCCCCCGGGTTTCGAGGATATTTCCCTGTGAAGGCTGGCGGCGCCCATGTCACGGTGCTGCTGCAGGAGGCGGTGGAAGCGCTGGCGGTGCAACCCGGGGGGGCTTACATGGATGCCACCTTCGGCCGCGGCGGCCACAGCCGGGCCATTCTGGCGCAGTTGGGCGAGGCCGGGCATTTGCTGGCCCTGGACCGGGACCCGGTGGCCATCGAGGCCGGGCGCGCCCTGGTCGATTCCCGTTTCACGTTGTTGCACCGTCCTTTTTCCGAGTTGTCGGAAGGGGCGGAGGAGGCCGGTTTTTCCGGCTTTGATGGCATCTTGTTCGACCTGGGGGTTTCCAGTCCCCAGCTGGACGAAGGTGGGAGGGGTTTCAGCTTCCGCCACGACGCACCCCTCGACATGCGCATGGATACCTCCTGCGGCGAGACGGCGGCGGAGTGGCTGGCGCGGGCCGAAATAAGAGACATCACGGAGGTCATCAGAAATTATGGCGAAGAACGGTTTGCTTTCCAGATTGCAAAGAAGATTGTGGCTACTCGGGCCGAGCGGCCTATTACAACCACAGGTCAATTCGCCACGCTCGTACGCGAAACCGTGCGGACCCGCGAGCTCGGTCAGGATCCGGCGACGCGCAGCTTTCAAGCTCTACGGATTCACGTCAATCAGGAGCTCGGCGAGCTCGCGCTAGCCCTGCCGCAGGCGCTGGAGTTGCTGCGCCCGGGCGGGCGGCTGGTGGTGATTTCCTTTCATTCCCTGGAAGACCGGATCGTCAAGCAGTTCATGCGCAAGGCTGCGATGCCGGCCGATGCCCTGCCCAAAGACCTGCCCTTGCGCGCCGACCAGTTGCCCAGGCCCACGCTGCGTTTGCTGGGCAAGGCTTGCAAGCCATCGACAGAAGAAGTGATGGCCAATCCACGGGCCCGTAGTGCCGTGATGCGTACGGCGGAAAAACTCTGATGTTGCGTTTCAATATGATCCTGTTACTGGTGGCGGTGATGTGCGCGCTGGGGACGGTGACTTCCCAGCACAAGGCGCGCAAGCTCTTTCAGGCCCTCGAGGCCGAGCAGGAGCGCGCCCGGCAACTGGATGTCGAGTATGACCAGTTGCAACTGGAACTATCCACCTGGGCGACCCATTCGCGCATCGAGAAAATCGCCCGGGAACGGCTGAAGATGGTGGTGCCGGCGCGTGTCTCGCCGGTGTATTTGCCAGGCGGAGGGCGCTGATGGCCGTGCGTCGCCGCCATACTTCCCGGGCGCATCGCTTCAGCGAGAGCCCCTTGCTGCAACTGGCGTTGCCGGGCTGGCGCTCGCGCCTGGCCGGCCTGGTATTTCTGGGCCTGTTCGCGGCCTTGCTGGGGCGGGCTTTCTATCTGCAGGTGGTGAATAACGAGTTTTTGCAGGGCCAGGGTGAATCCCGCTACCTGCGCGATCTGGAAGTGTCTGCCTCGCGGGGCAAGATTCTCGACCGCAATGGCGATCTGCTCGCCATCAGCACGCCCATGAAGTCGGTCTGGGCCATTCCGGTCGATGCCGGCAAGCTGGAGCCGCTCCAGGTCAGGAGTCTGGCGGGCCTGCTGGACATGGATGTGAAGGAATTGCAGCGGCACCTGGCGAGCGACAAGAATTTTGTCTATCTGCAGCGTCAGGTGCCGCCCGAAACGGCGGATCGGATCGCGGCCCTGAAGTTGCCGGGCGTGCACCAAAGCAAGGAATTTCGCCGCTATTACCCGGCGGGCGAGATGGTGGCGCATATCGTCGGGTTTACCGGGGTCGATGATCGCGGCCTGGAGGGCGTGGAACTGGCCTATCAGCCGGCGCTGATGGGGCACCCCGGCAGTCGCAGCGTCATTCGCGACCGGCGCGGTCAGATCGTCGAGGATGTGGGCAGCATGCGGCCGCCGCAAGATGGCAAGGACATCCGCCTGGCCCTGGATTCCAAGATCCAGTACCTGGCCTTTTCGGCGGTCAAACAGGCGGTGCAGGACAATCAGGCCAAGGCGGGCGGGGCGGTGGTGATCGATGCGAAAACCGGGGAAATCCTGGCCCTGGCCAACTGGCCTTCCTACAACCCCAACAACCGGGCCCGGCTCACCGGGCCGCAGCTGCGCAACCGCGCCGTCACCGATAGCTTCGAGCCGGGCTCCACCATGAAGCCTTTCACGGTGGCCCTGGCCCTGGAAAAGGGCAAGTTCCGTTTCGACTCCATCATCGACTGTGCCCCGGGGCACATCACCATTGGCGGGGCCACGATTTCCGATGCTCACCCCCATGGTGCCCTGACCGTGGCCCAGGTGATCCAGAAATCCTCCAACGTCGGCGCGGTGAAGATTGCGTCCACCTTCGCGCCCAAGGAAATGTGGGAGATGTTCGATACCCTGGGCTTTGGCACCCCGCCGGCCCTGGGTTTTCCCGGTGAGGTGGGCGGCCGCCTGCGGCCCTGGAAGCACTGGCGTCCGATCGAGCAGGCCACCATGGCCTACGGCCACGGCATCTCCGTCAGTCTGATCCAGCTCGCCCGGGCCTATCTGGTGTTCGCCCGGGACGGGGACCTGCTGCCCCTTTCCTTGCAGAAGCTGGAACAGCCGCCGCCCCGGGGAGTGCAGGTGTTTTCGCCGCAGACGGTGCGGGAAGTCCGCACCATGCTGGAAATGGTCGTCGGCCCCGGCGGCACGGCGCCTCAGGCCCAGGTGCCCGGTTATCGCATCGGCGGCAAGACCGGCACGGCCCACAAGCTGGAAGGCGGGGTCTACGCCCACCGCTACGTGGCTTCCTTTGTGGGCATTGCGCCCATGTCGGAACCGCGCTTCATCGTCGCGGTGATGGTGGATGAACCCTCGTCCGGCAAGTATTTTGGCGGCAGCGTGGCAGGTCCGGTGTTTTCCCAGATTACAGCGGGCGCCCTGCGCACCATGGGGATTGCACCCGACGCCCCGGTGCAGCAGGTGACGGACGGCAAGAAGGAGGGAGTGGTATGACCGGGGCGAGCCTGCTGCTGGCGCAACTGGGACTGTCGTCCGCTGGCCTGACGGGCGCGATGGATGACAGCCGTCAGGTACGTCCGGGCGAACTGTTCCTGGCCTATCCCGGTCATGGGGCGGATGGACGGCAGTACATCGCCGAAGCCCTGGCCGCCGGTGCGGCGGCCGTGTGCTGGGAGCCCGGCGGCGGTTTCGCCTGGAATCCGGACTGGCAGGTGCCTCATCTGGAAGTACCCGGCCTGCGTGCGCTGGCGGGCCCCCTGGCTCATGAATTGGCGGGCCGGCCGAGTGAATCCGTGGCCCTGTTGGCGGTCACCGGCACCAACGGCAAGACCACCATCAGCCAGTGGCTGGCCCAGGTCTATCCGGAGCCCTGTTCGAGCATTGGCACCTTGGGGGCGGGTTTCCCCGGGCAACTGGAGCCAACCGGTTTCACCACTCCGGAAGCGACCACTCTCGCCCGGCTCCTCGCCGGACAGGGGGAGCGGGGGGCCAAAGCCTGCGCCCTGGAGGTCAGTTCCATCGGCATCGAAGAGGGCCGCATCAACGGTTGCCGGGTCGATACGGCCCTCTTCAGCAATCTGACCCGCGATCACCTCGACTACCACGGCACCCTGGAAGCCTATGGCGCCGCCAAGGCAAAGCTGTTCCGCTGGCCCGGTTTGCGCCTGGCGGTGATCAATCTGGACGATGCCCTGGGGCAGCAGCTGGCGCGCACCAGTACGGCGGACCGGGTGATCGGCTACAGCCTGGAAGGGCGCCGCGACCTGCCGGCCGTGCTGCGCGCCGCCCGGCTCGAGGCGACGGCGAGCGGCCAGGCCTTCGAATTGCAGACCCCGTGGGGGAATGCCGCGGTGGAAACCGCGCTGGTCGGGGCCTACAACATTGCCAATCTGCTGGCCGTCGCCGCGGTGTTGCTGGACCGGGGGCTGGAGCCGCGGGCCACGGCGGAGCGTCTGGCCAGCCTGACCCCGCCCCCTGGACGCATGGAGCGTTACGGCGGCGCGGGGGAGCCGCTGGTGCTGGTGGATTACGCCCATACCCCGGATGCCCTGGCCAATGCCCTGGCGGCGCTACGGCCGCTGGCCACGGCTCGGGGCGGACGGCTGCTGTGCCTCTTTGGCTGTGGTGGCGACCGGGACCCGGGCAAGCGCCCGCTGATGGGCGAGGTGGCCGCGGCCCTGGCCGATGAAGCCTGGATCAGCAGCGACAATCCGCGCAGCGAAAACCCCATGGACATCATCGATGCCATCCGCCAAGGCGCCCCGGGCGCCCGGGTCGAGGCCGACCGGGGCCGGGCCATCGCCGGGGTGGTGCGCGGCGCCGGAGCGCAGGACGTGATCCTGATTGCTGGCAAGGGCCACGAGCCCTACCAGGAAATTGCCGGGGTGCGCCATCCCTTTGCGGATGGAGAACAAGCCCGGCGGGCCCTGGCGGCCCGTAACGAAAACAGGAAGGTGGCGTAAATGCGCTGGACTCTGAGCGAAATTGCCGCAGCGCTGGAAGGGCGCATGATCGGTGCCGATCTGACTCTTCATGGCGTCAGTACCGACAGCCGCAAGGACTGTAGCGGCCAGTTGTTCGTGGCCCTGAAGGGAGAGCGTTTCGACGCCCACGACTATCTGCAGATGGCCGTGCAGCAAGGTGCGGCCGCCTTGCTGGTGGCCCGGGAGGAGGGGCTGCCCGCCGGCGTGCCCGCCATCGTCGTGGACGACACCCGGCTCGCCCTGGGGCGCATGGCCTCGGCCTGGCGCCAGCGTTTCGACATTCCCCTGGTGGCGGTGACCGGTTCCAATGGCAAGACCACGACCAAGGAAATGATCGCCGCCATCTTCCGGGTGGCTTATGGGGAACAGGTGCTGGTCACCCAGGGCAACCTCAATAATGACATCGGCCTGCCCCTGACCCTTCTCGGGCTGGAGCCCGGACACCGGGCCGCCGTGGTGGAAATGGGCATGAACAGCCCGGGCGAAATCGCCTACCTGACCCGCATCGCCCAGCCCACGGTGGCGGTGGTGACCAATGCCCAGCGCGCCCACCTGGAGGGCATGGGCTGCCTGGATGGCGTGGCTCGGGAGAAGGCCTCCATCTACGAAGGACTGGGCCAGGATGGGGTGGCCGTCATCAACTGCGACGATGCCTATGCCGACCTCTGGCGCAATCTCAACCGTGGTCGTCCGGTCCTGGGTTTTGGCCTGGATCAGGCGGCCGATGTTGCCGGCCGGGTGCAGCTGCATGGCCTGGATACCCGCTTGAGGCTGGAAACCCGCGACGGTAGCCGCAGCATCGAACTGCAGGCTGCGGGCCGCCACAATGCCCGCAATGCGCTGGCCGCCGCTGCCGTGGCCCTGGCCGCTGGCCTGGACCTGGATACGGTGGCGACGGGGCTGGCCAACTTTGCCGGCGTCAAGGGGCGCCTGCAACGCCGGGCCGGAATCCGCGGCGCCATGCTGCTCGACGACACCTACAATGCCAACCCCGATTCCGTGCGGGCCGGCATCGACGTGCTGGCCTCCACCGTGGGGCGGCAGATCCTGGTGCTGGGCGACATGGGCGAAATCGGCGAAGCCTGCGCCCAGTATCACGATGAAATCGGCGGTTACGCCAAGAGCCAGGGCATCGACCGGCTCTATGCCCTGGGCGAGGCTAGTCAGCAGGCGGTGCGCAACTTCGGCGAGGGCGCGCGCCACTTCAAGACAGTGGAAGCCCTGGTGCAGGCCCTCCTGCCGGAACTGGAGGGCGGCACCACGGTGCTGGTGAAAGGCTCCCGCTTCATGAAGATGGAACGCATCGTGCAGGCGCTGTTGGCCCCACCCGAAACGGCAAAGGAGACCGACTGATGCTGCTCATGCTGACCCAGTGGCTGGCCCAGGACATCCGGACCTTCAACGTCTTCAACTACATCACCCTGCGCACCATGCTGGCCGCCATGACCGCGCTGTTCTTTTCCCTGATCATGGGGCCGGCGGTGATCCGCTGGCTGGCGGCCAAGAAGATCGGCCAGGCGGTGCGCACGGATGGGCCGCAGACCCATCTATGCAAGTCCGGCACCCCGACCATGGGCGGGGTGCTGATCCTGATCGCCATCGCCGTCACCACCCTGCTCTGGGGCGACCTGACCAACAAGTATGTGTGGACGGTGCTGATCGTCACCCTGGGGTTCGGCATCATCGGCTGGTATGACGACTGGAAGAAGGTGGTGTACCGCGACCCGAACGGCCTGTCCTCGCGCTGGAAGTTCTTCTGGCAGTCGCTCCTCGGGCTGGGGGCGGCCCTGTTCATCGCCTTCTCGGCCCAGGTGCCGGCCCAGACCGAACTGATCGTGCCCTTCTTCAAGAGTGTCGCCCTGCCCCTGGGCATCTGGGGCTTCGTGGTGCTCACCTATTTCGTCATCGTCGGCACCTCCAACGCGGTGAACCTCACCGACGGCCTCGATGGCCTGGCGATCATGCCGACCGTGATGGTGGCTTCGGCCTTTGCCATCTTCGCCTATGTGGCCGGCAACGCCGTCTATGCCAAGTACCTGTTCGTGCCCTATGTGCCCGGGGCGGGGGAGCTTTGCATCCTGCTCGGCGCCATCGCCGGGGCCGGGCTGGGCTTTCTCTGGTTCAACGCCTACCCGGCGGAAGTGTTCATGGGGGATGTCGGCGCCCTCGCCCTGGGCGCCGCCCTGGGCTGCGTCGCCGTGATCGTGCGCCAGGAAATCGTGCTGTTCATCATGGGCGGGGTGTTCGTCGTGGAAACCCTGTCGGTGATGCTGCAGGTGGGCTGGTTCAAATACACCAGGAAGCGCTTCGGCCAGGGCCGGCGCATCCTGCGCATGGCGCCCTTGCACCACCATTTCGAGCAGACCGGCTGGAAGGAAACCCAGGTCGTCGTGCGCTTTTGGATCATCACCATCATCCTGGTGCTGATCGGCCTTTCCACCTTGAAGTTGCGCTAAAGAATATGGAACCAAAGGGCAGAACCTTCCTCGTGATCGGGCTCGGCGAATCGGGCCTGGCGATGGCCAGATGGCTCGATCGCCAGGGTGCCCGGGTGCGTGTCGCCGATAGCCGCCTCGATCCGCCCAAGCGGCAGGACCTCGCCGCGGCCGTGCCCGACGCAAAACTGCTGACCGGCCCCTTCCGGGCGGAAAGCTTTGCCGGCATCGATGCCATCGCCCTTTCGCCCGGCGTGCCCAAGACCACCCCGGAAATCGCCGCCGCCACCGTGCCGGTGCTCTCCGAAGTGGAGCTGTTCGTCGCGGGCCTCGCCCGCTACCAGCCCGATGCCAGGCTCCTCGCCATCACCGGCAGTAACGGCAAGACTACCACCACGGCGCTCACCGCCCATCTCCTGAACGGCGCGGGGGTGCCCGCCGTGGCCTGCGGCAACATCTCCCCGGCGCTGCTCGATGCCCTGATGGCCGCCCTGGACGAAGGCAAGCTGCCGGCCGTCTGGGTGTTGGAACTCTCCAGCTTTCAGCTCGAAACCACGTATCACCTCGATGCGGACGCCGCCGCCATGCTGAATCTGAGCGAGGATCATCTCGACCGCTACCACGGCCTGGCCGACTATGCCGCCGCCAAGGCCCGCATCTTCCAGGGCAGGCCGGTGCGGGTGCTGAACCGCGATGACGACTGGAGCCTCTCCCTGGGCGGCTGCGGCGCCGGCCTCGTGACCTTCGGCCTCAATCCGCCGCCCCGGTCCGGCCATTACGGCCTCAAGGACAACGCCCTCTACCTGGGCGAAAAACGCCTCCTTGGTCTTGACGAACTGCCCATCGCGGGTCTGCACAACGCAGCCAATGCCATGGCCGCCCTGGCGCTTTGCGCCGCCATCGGCGTCGAGGCCGAGCGGGTGTTGCCCGCCTTGAAGACCTTCAAGGGCCTGGCGCACCGGGTTACGCCGGTGGCCGAGATCGGCGGCGTGCGCTATGTCGATGATTCCAAGGGCACCAATGTCGGCGCCACCCTGGCCGCCCTCGCCGGCATGGGCCGGCCGGTCGCCATCATCCTCGGTGGCGAAGGCAAGGGCCAGGATTTCTCGCCGCTCAAGCCGGCCCTGGAACGGCATGGCCGGGCCGTCGCCCTGATCGGCCGGGATGCCCCCGCCATCGAATCCGCCATCGCCGCTTGCGGCCTGCCGATGCAGCGCTTTGCCGACATGGAAGGCGCCGTGACCTGGCTGGCGGCCCAGGCCCGGCCCGGGGATTGCGTGCTGCTTTCGCCGGCCTGCGCCAGTCTCGACATGTATCGTAATTACGCGCACCGCGCCGAAGCTTTCGTGGCGGCGGTGCGCAAACTGGAGGGTGGGGCATGATCGTCGAAGCCCTCGATTCGCCCCGCCGCCAGATCGCCGAGATCGACCCGGCCCTGCTCTGGAGCGGCCTCCTGCTGCTGATGCTGGGCCTGGTGATGGTGTATTCCGCCTCGATCGCCTTTGCCGAGGGCAACCGGGCCTTCGGCAACCAGCCGGCCTACTTTCTCGTGCGCCACGGGGTTTTCCTCGGCATCGGCCTGATCGCTGCGGCCATGGCCTTCCAGGTGCCCCTGAGCACATGGCAAAAAGCATCGCCCTGGCTCTTTTTGGTGGGCGTGCTGCTCCTGGCCATCGTGCTCATCCCCGGCATCGGCAGGGAAGTGAATGGCGCCCGGCGCTGGCTGCCGCTGGGGGTGGTGAATTTGCAACCCTCGGAACTGGTGAAGCTGTTTGCCGTGCTCTACACCGCCGATTACACGGTGCGCAAGATGGAAGTCATGCACGACCTGAAGCAGGCCTTTCTGCCCATGGCCGCCGCCATGGCCCTGGTCGGCGGGCTGCTCTTGAAGGAGCCGGACTTCGGCGCCTTCGTGGTCATCATCGCCGTCGCCGTCGGCATCTTGTTCCTGGGCGGCATGAAGGCCCGCCTGTTCGCCTTCCTGTTCGTCTTCCTGCTGGCCGCTTTTGCCATCCTGATCATCGTTTCCCCCTACCGGCGCGACCGGCTGTTCGGTTTCATGGACCCCTGGTCGGACGCCTATGGCAAGGGCTATCAGCTCTCGCATGCCTTGATCGCCTTTGGCCGGGGCGAGTTCTCCGGCGTCGGGCTGGGGGCCAGCGTCGAAAAACTGTTCTATCTGCCCGAGGCCCACACCGACTTCCTGCTGGCCGTGATCGCCGAGGAGCTGGGCTTTGTCGGCGTGCTGGTGGTGGTGAGCTTGTTCGCCCTCCTGGTGCACCGCGCCTTTGCCGTGGGGCGCCAGTGTGTGCAGCTGGAGCGCCTGTATCCGGCCCTGGTGGCCATGGGCATCGGCATCTGGATCGGGCTCCAGAGTTTCATCAACATGGGCGTCAACATGGGGCTCTTGCCGACCAAGGGCCTGACCTTGCCGCTCATGAGTTTCGGCGGCTCGGGCATCGTCGCAAACTGCGTCGCGCTGGCCATCTTGCTCCGGGTGGATTGGGAAAACCGGCAATTGATGCGCGGAGGCAAGCTGTGAGCCGCCATTCCCGCAAATCCATCCTGATCATGGCCGGCGGCACCGGTGGCCATATCTTTCCGGCCCTGGCCGTGGCCCAGCAGCTGCGCGACGAGGGCTGGAAGGTGCTGTGGCTGGGCAAGCCGGGCAGCATGGAGGCGCGCCTCGTGCCCCAGCATGGCTTCGAGATGGTGTATGTGCATTTTGACGCCCTGCGTGGCAAGGGGCTGGCCCGAAAGCTCATGTTGCCCATCAATCTGCTCAAGGGCTTTGGCCAGGCCCTGGCCGGGTTACGCCGGGTGCGGCCCGATGTGGTGCTGGGCATGGGCGGTTATGTGGCCTTCCCGGGCGGCATGATGGCGAAGCTGCTGGGCATTCCCCTGGTGATCCACGAACAGAATTCCGTGCCGGGGCTGGCAAACCGGGTGCTGGCCAGGGTGGCGGACCGGGTGCTGACCGGCTTTCCGGAAGTCCTGAAGAAAGGCATCTGGGTGGGCAATCCGGTGCGCGAGGAAATCATCCGGGTCGCGCCCCCCGCCGAACGCCTGGCCGGGCGGGACGGCCCCCTCAACCTGCTGGTGGTGGGAGGCAGCCTCGGCGCCCAGGTGCTCAACGAGATCATTCCCAAGGGGCTCGCCCTGATGGAGCCGGCCCTGCGCCCGAAGGTGGTGCACCAGTCCGGCGAGAAGCACCTGGCGGCCTTGGAGCGCCACTATGCCGAGGCCGGGGTCCAGGCCCACTGCGTCAGCTTCATCGACGACATGGCCGGGGCCTATGCCTGGGCCGATCTGGTGATCTGCCGTTCCGGCGCCTTGACCGTGGCCGAACTGGCGGCGGTAGGGGTGCCGGCGATTCTGGTGCCCTATCCCCATGCGGTGGATGACCACCAGACCAGCAACGCCAGATTCCTGACCCTGGCCGGCGGCGCCTTCTTGTTGCCGCAGGCCGACTTGACGCCGGAATCGGTCGCCCTGATCGGCAATTACAGCCGCAGCCAGTTGCAGGAGATGGCCGGGAAGGCCCGGGCCCTGGCCCGCCCTGATGCCGCCCGTGACGTGGCTCAAGTTTGCAAAGAGATTGCCAAGTGAAACACAAGGTCAAACATATCCATTTCGTCGGCATCGGCGGTTCCGGCATGAGCGGCATCGCCGAGGTGCTGGCCAACCTGGGCTACACCGTGTCCGGTTCCGACCTGGCCACCACTTCCACCACCCAGCGCCTGGCCAGTCTGGGTATCCGGGTCGCCATCGGTCATGCGGCCGACCACATCGCGGGCGCCAATGCCGTGGTGGTGTCCACCGCCGTCAAGGCGGACAACCCGGAAGTGGTGGCGGCTCGCCTGGCCGATGTCCCCGTGGTGCCCCGGGCCCAGATGCTGGCCGAGCTGATGCGCCTCAAGCAGGGCATCGCCATTGCCGGCACCCACGGCAAGACCACCACCACCAGCCTGGTGGCGAGCATCCTTGCCGAAGGCGGGCTCGATCCCACCTTCGTCATCGGTGGCCGCCTGAATGCGGCTGGGGCCAATGCCCGCCTGGGCAAGGGGGATTTCCTGGTGGCCGAGGCCGACGAGTCGGATGCCTCCTTCCTCTATCTCTCCCCGGTGGTGTCGGTGGTGACCAATATCGATGCGGATCACATGGAAACCTACGGTCACGACTTCGGCCGCCTGAAGCAGGCTTTCGTGGAGTTTCTCAACCGCCTGCCGTTCTACGGCGTGGCGGTGCTCTGCCAGGACGATCCCCATGTGCGCGAGATCCTGCCCCTGGTGCCAAAGCAGGTAGTGCGCTACGGCCTGACGCCGGAAGCCAGCATCTACGCGGAAAACATCCGCGCCAAGGACGGTCAGATGCATTTTGATGCGGTACGGGTCAATGGCAGCACCACCCGCCTGCCCATCACCCTCAACACGCCGGGCATGCACAATGTGCTCAATGCCCTGGCCGCCATCAGTGTGGCCACCGAGGTACAGGTAGCGGACGAGGCCATCATCAAGGCCCTGGCCGAGTTCAAGGGCGTCGGCCGGCGCTTCCAGCGTTACGGGGAGATTCCCCTGGCTTCCGGTGGCCGCTTCACCCTGGTCGATGACTACGGCCACCACCCGGTGGAAATGGCGGCCACCCTCGCCGCCGCCCGCGGCGCCTTTCCCGGCCGCCGCCTGGTGCTGGCCTTCCAGCCGCACCGCTACAGCCGCACCCGGGATTGTTTCGAGGATTTCGTCAAGGTGCTCTCCGGGGTCGATGCGCTGCTGCTCGCCGATGTGTATGCCGCCGGGGAGACGCCCATCGTCGCCGCCGACGGCCGGGCCCTGGCCCGGGCGGTGCGGGTCGCAGGCAAGGTGGAACCGGTGTTCGTGGAAGACATCGATCAGATGCCGGAGCGGATCCGGGAAGTGGTCCAGGATGGCGACGTGGTCTTGACCATGGGAGCCGGTTCCATAGGTGGCGTTCCTGCCAAAGTGAGTCAAGCATGAGTGCAATGCATCGCAAATTCGGCAAGGTGGCGGTGTTGATGGGCGGGACTTCCGCCGAGCGCCCCGTGTCCCTCAAAAGCGGCGCCGGGGTGCTCGCGGCGCTGCGGCGCCAGGGCGTGGATGCCCATGCCTTTGATCCCGCCGATCAACCCCTCGATGCCTTGAAGGGCTACGACCGGGCCTTCATCGCCCTGCACGGCCGCTATGGCGAAGACGGCACCATCCAGGGCGCCCTGGACCTGATGGGGATTCCCTTCACCGGGCCCGGGGTGATGGCTTCCGCCGTGGGCATGGACAAGTTCCGCACCAAGCTGATCTGGCAAGCCGTCGGGCTGCCGGTCCCCGAATACGCCATGCTGAGCGCCGACGCCAATTTCACTGAGGTGGAAGAGCAACTGGGCTTGCCCCTGTTTGTAAAGCCCGTGCGGGAAGGTTCCTCCATCGGCGTCTCCATGGTGACCCGGGAAGGCGGGCTGCGTGCCGCCTGGCAGGAGGCCGCCCGGCATGACTCGCTGGTGATTGCCGAGTCTGGCGTGATGGGCGGCGAATACACGGTGGCGATCGTCGGGGACCAGGCCCTGCCCGTCATCAAGATCGAGCCGGCGACCGGGTTTTATGACTACGACGCCAAATATCTGCGCGATGACACCCGTTACCTTTGCCCCTGCGGCCTGCCCAAAGACAAGGAAGCCGAGGTCCAGGCCGGCGCCCTGAAGGCTTTCGAGGTGCTGGGCGGCAAGGGCTGGGGCCGGGTGGATTTCCTCATGGATCAGGAGGGGCGGCATTATTTCCTGGAGGTCAATACCTCCCCCGGCATGACCGACCATTCCCTCGTGCCCATGGCGGCAAGGGTTGCCGGAATGGATTACGACGAACTGGTATTGAAAGTGCTCACCCTCGCGGGCCGGGACTGAAGAGAACATGAATGTGGCATCGACCCCAGCTGCTCAACACCCTGGCAGACCTGCTGTTTGCCGCAGGGGCTGCCATGCTCCTGGCGGCGGCCGCCGTCTGGGTGCTGCGCATGCCCTTTGCACCGATCCGGGAGGTGGTGCTGGAAGCGCCCTTGCAGCATGTCTCCCCCCTGGAACTGGAAGAAGTGCTGCAGGCCAGGGTCCGGGGCAACTTCCTCAGCCTGTCCCTGGACGGGGTGCGGGAGTCCCTGGAGGGACTGCCCTGGGTGCGCCAGGCCCAGGTGCGCCGGGTCTGGCCCGACCGGCTGGTGGTGCGGCTGGAGGAGCATCGAGCCGTGGCCCGCTGGGGCGACGCCGGCAACGAATGGGTGAATACCTTTGGCGAAGTGTTCCTGGCAACGCCGCCCGATCAAGAGCTGATCAGCCTGCCGCTGCTCAAGGGCCCGCCGGGTACGGCAGCGCAGTTGCTGAGGTACTACAGCGAAATCCTGGGACTGCTGCAGCCGGTGAACCTGAAGCCGGTGGCGGTGCTGCTTTCCCCGCGTCTGGCCATGAGTCTGCAGCTGGACAACGGCATGGTGCTGGCCCTGGGCCGGGAGCAGAGCCGCCTGCCCGCCCGCCATCGCCTGCAGCGCTTCATCGAAATATATCCCGTCGCCGTGGCGGGGCGGGAGCCACGGCCGGTAACTGTGGATTTGCGTTACCCCAACGGCTTCGCCTTGTACCCGGCGGGGAATCTACCGGACAACAGAGGTAAGGAATGAGCAGAGAGAACAAGGATCTGATCGTAGGACTCGACATCGGCACGTCCAAGATCGTCGCCCTGGTCGGCGAGATCACCGCGGAAGGGCGGCTCAACGTGATCGGCATGGGCTCCCAGGATTCGCGCGGCCTGAAGAAGGGCGTGGTGGTCAATATCGAGGAAACCGTGCACACCATCAGCCGGGTGATCCAGGAGGTGGAGCTGATGGCGGACTGCAAGGTCCGGGACGTCTATACCGGCATCGCCGGCAGCCACATCAAGAGTTTCAACTCGGACGGCATGGTGGCGATCAAGGACAAGGAGGTGACCCCGGCGGACGTGGACCGGGTGATCGAAACGGCCCGGGCCCGGCCCATTCCCGCCGATCAGGAAATCCTGCACATCCTCACCCAGGAATTCGTCATCGACGGCCAGGACGGCATCCGCGAGCCGATCGGCATGAGTGGCATGCGCCTCGAAGTGAAGGTGCATATCGTCACCGGCGCCGTTTCGGCGGCCCAGAACATCGTCAAGTGCGTGCGCCGCTGCGGCCTGGAGGTGAATGACATCGTGCTGCAGCCCCTGGCTTCCAGCTACGCGGTGCTGTCCGAGGACGAGAAGGACCTGGGGGTGTGCCTGATCGACATCGGCGGCGGCACCACCGACATCGCGGTGTGGACCCAGGGAGCGATCCGCCATACCTCGGTGATTCCCATTGCCGGAGACCAGATCACCAACGACATCGCCATGGCGCTGCGTACCCCGACCCGGGACGCCGAGGACATCAAGTGCAAGAACGGCTGTGCCCTGTCCCAGCTCGCCGATCCGGAAGACATCCTGGAAGTGGCGGGGGTCGATGAGCGGCCGAGCCGCAAGCTCTCGCGCCGGGCCCTGGCCGATGTGATCCAGCCCCGGGTCGAGGAGCTCTTCGAGCTGATCCAGCACGAGCTGCGCCGGGCCGGGTTCGAGGATGTGCTGTCGTCCGGCATCGTCATCACCGGTGGCGCAGCGGTGATGCCCGGCATGATCGAACTGGGCGAGGAAATCTTTCACATGCCCGTGCGCCAGGGCACTCCCAAGTATCAGGGCAGCCTGGCGGATGTAGTGATGAATCCCCGGTTTTCGACGGCCTATGGTTTGCTGCTGGAGGCTCAGACCCAGCGCCGCCGGGGCCAGAAGGTGGAGGAGAAGCGTTCGGTCAAGAACGTCTTTTCCAGCATGAAGTCGTGGTTCGAGAAAAATTTCTGATTTTCGGTTTATAACTTTTATTGCAGCGGAGGCGCGTATGTTTGAAATCATCGAGAAAGACGAGCTCGATACCATCATCAAGGTGGTGGGCATCGGAGGGGCGGGCGGCAATGCCGTCGAACACATGATCCGGGAAGGGGTGCAGGGGGTGGAGTTCATCGCCGCCAACACCGATTCCCAGGCCCTCAGCCGCAGCCAGGCCGCCATCAAGCTGGCGCTGGGCAAGCTGGGCGCGGGCGGCAAGCCCGAAGCCGGCAAAAGCGCGGCGGAGATCCACAAGGATGCCATCCGGGCCCAGCTCGAAGGCGCCCACATGGTCTTCATCACCGCCGGCATGGGCGGCGGCACCGGCACCGGCGCCGCTCCCGTGGTGGCCGAGATTGCCCGGGAAATGGGCGTCCTCACCGTGGGCGTGGTGTCCAAGCCGTTCTCCTTCGAGGGCGGCAAGCGCATGAAGAATGCAGAAGCCGGGATCACGGAATTCTCCAAGCACGTCGATTCCCTGATCGTCATCCTGAACGACAAACTGATGGAAGTGATGGGCGACGACGCCGGCGTCGATGACTGCTTCAAGGCGGCCGACGACGTGCTCAAGAACGCCGTGGGCGGCATCGCCGAAATCATCACCAACCACGGTCTGGTCAACGTCGACTTTGAAGACGTGCGCACCGTGATGGGCGAAACCGGCCGGGCCATGATGGGTTCCGCCGTGGCCGCCGGTCAGGACCGGGCCCGCATCGCCGCTGAACAGGCCGTGGCTTCGCCACTCCTGGAAGGCATCAACCTGTCCGGCGCCCGGGGGGTGCTGGTGAACATCACGGCAGCCCGTTCCGGCCTGAAGATGAAGGAAGTCAACGAAGTGATGGCGACCGTGCGGGCCTTTGCCGCTGAAGACGCACACGTCATTTTTGGCGCGGTCTACGACGAGCACATGGCGGAAAACCTGCGCGTCACCGTCGTGGCCACCGGTCTGGGGCAGCTTGCCAAGCAGCAGGCTTTCACCGTCATCTCCACCCCGCTGCAGGCAACCGGGACCGATGGCATGGGCTCGGCGATCGACTACAACGAAATGGCCAACATCCCGGCGGTGGTGCGCAATCGTCGCAATGTGACGGCCGAAGCCCTGGAAAACAGCGGCGTGGACCGCTACGACATTCCGGCCTTCCTGCGCAAACAAGCCGACTGAGCGCCGGTCACACTTCGCCTCTGCCCGGGGGAGCGCGCCTTCATGATAGAATGCGCCTCCCCCGCCCCCTATCGAACATGCTCAAGCAGAGAACCCTGAAATCCCTGATTCGCGCTTCTGGTGTCGGCCTCCATGGCGGCGTCAAGGTGAACATGGCCCTGCGCCCGGCTGCTCCGGATACCGGCATCGTGTTCCGGCGCGTCGATCTGGCCGAGCCCGTGGATATTCCCGCCTCCGCCCTGCTGGTGGGCGATACCCGCATGTGCTCCTGCCTCGAACAGGAGGGCCCGGAGGGCAAGGTCAAGGTCGGCACCATCGAACACCTGATGTCGGCTCTGGCCGGCCTGGGCATCGACAATGCCTATATTGATCTCGATGCGCCGGAAGTGCCCATCCTGGACGGTTCCGCGGCCCCGTTCGTGTTCCTGATCCAGTCTGCCGGCATCGAAGTGCAGGCCGCGCCCAAGCGCTTCATCCGGGTCAAGCGCACGGTCGAGGTCAGCGACGGCGATAAATGGGCCCGTTTCGACCCTTATGACGGTTACCGCCTCGATTTTTCCATCGTCTTCAATCATCCCGCCATCGACAAATCCGCCCAGCGCGCCGTGATCGACTTTGCCGATAATTCCTATACCCGCGAGGTCGCTCGGGCCCGCACCTTTGGTTTCATGCAGGAAGTGGAGTGGCTGCGGGAAAACGGTCTGGCCCTGGGCGGCGGCCTGGAGAACGCCATCGTCCTCGATGAGTTCCGGGTCCTGAACGGGGATGGTCTGCGTTATGGCGATGAGTTCGTCAAACACAAGATTCTCGATGCGATAGGCGACCTGTACCTGATCGGTCATCCGCTCCTGGCCGCATTCACGGCCCATAAATCCGGCCACGGCCTCAACAACGCCCTGGCCCGGGCCCTGCTGGCCCAGCAGGAAGCCTGGGAATTCGTGACGTTCAGCGCCAGCGACGTGGTTTCCGAACGCATCCAGCGCTGGCTGGCCCAGACTGCCTGAGCGGCACAAATTCCATGTACGTCCTCAGAATCCTCGGCGTACTCCTGATCATCAGCGTCGGTTTCTGTTTCCTGATCCATGCATTGACCGGGCAGCGCCGCTATCTTGATGTTGCCGCTCGCCTGCTCAAATACAGCCTGATTTTTGCCCTGATTCTGTTTGCCCTGCTGTTCCTGGAGCGGGCGCTGCTGATTGCCTGATGGCGGCCCGATCCAGCAGATGGCGTAGGGCCTGAGCCAGGGGCGATTCCTTGGGCATGCTGTCGGCGCAGGCAGAAAGCACGCGAACGCTCTCGCATGACATGGGTTTGACGCTGGAAGTGGTTGATTGAGCAAGATTTTGAATGGGTTGAACTTTCACTTCTATCTGGTTACACTCCAGACCGATTTTCACAAAACTGTCCCGCAGGCGCAGGCTGATCTGCTTGAGTTTGGCGGCAACCGCGCCATTGGCGGCGTGAATGACGATCGTCCCCGATCGGTAATTGACCACCCGGGCATGCTCAGCCAGACCCGCCGGGACAGAGGCCGCAAAGCGCTGCTCCAGCCGCATGAGCAAGCGGGCGTGGGCCAGGACCCGGGCGGTCTGGTCCGAACGTTCGAGCAGTGTTTCGGGGGTAAGCATAGGAGGGTAGCCCGTGCAGATTATTCTGGTGTCCAGCCATTTCACGACGGCGAAGACGATCACCATCAGGATCCAGCATATTGTCGCAGTCTTTGTGATCTTTTTGGCCGCGGTGTGCTTCGGGTCGGCCATTCTTTCCTGGCTGACGATCCAGTTGCGCCTGCCGCTGGTACAGGAACTGGTGCTGTCCATGCAACGACAAGAAGCGCATCAGGCCGAGCGCTTCGTCAAGGACAACCTGCAGGTCATGGCGACCCGGCTGGGGGAAATGCAGGCCCGGATGGTGCAACTAGATGGGCTGGGCCGACGTCTTGCGGAAAAAGCCGGGACGGGGGGGCCACTCAGGAGAGGCACCGCCGCGCCGGACGAGCCTCAGGGCGGGCCGTTCATCCCGGCGCCGCTGAGCGAAGCGGCCTTGAGTCAGGAGATCGACCGTCTGGCTCAGGACATCGAGGCAAAGTCGAAGAGTCTTGCCGCCGTCGAGAACAGCCTGAGGGAAAACATGGTGCGCCGCGAGTTTCTGCCCACCACCCTGCCCGTGCTCGGTGGTGCCCGGCTCGGCTCGCCCTTCGGCCTCCGGCTGGATCCTTTCGGTCGCGGCCGCGCCATTCATGAAGGACTGGATTTCGTGGCGCCCCCTGGAACTCCGGTCGTGGCCGCAGCCGGGGGCGTGGTGGTGAATGCGGCCTATCACCCCGAGTTTGGCAATCTGGTGGAAATCAATCATGGCGGCGAACTGATGACCCGCTACGCCCACCTGGCGTCCATGGCGGTGGAGGTGGGGAGCGTCGTCCGCCGGGGTCAGAGGCTAGGGGCACTGGGCAGTACGGGGCGCTCCACGGGGCCGCACCTGCATTTTGAAGTCAAGGAAAACGGGCATCCCATTGATCCTGCTGTTTTCCTGGAGCGGCGACTGGCACGTAACGGCTGAATCATGCCGCCGCCGGCAAAAGGTGGCGGCTGTCCGTCATGCTAGAATCGGCACTTTGCTGCCCTAGGGCGCTCCGAGCGTGAAGCGATGATTTCCGGATTACTCAAAAAGATTTTTGGCAGCCGCAATGAGCGGCTGATCAAGCAATATTCCCAGACCGTCCGCCGCATCAATGAACTGGAGTCCGGGATTGCCGCGCTCTCCGACGATGCCCTCAGGGCCAGGACCGACGAGTTCCGCGACCGCCATGGTAAAGGCGAAAGCCTGGACGACTTGCTGCCCGAAGCCTTCGCCGTGGTGCGCGAGGCCAGCAAACGGGTGCTGGGCATGCGTCACTTCGACGTCCAGCTGATCGGCGGCATGGTGCTCCATGACGGCAAGATCGCCGAAATGCGTACCGGCGAAGGCAAGACCCTGGTGGCGACCCTGCCGGCCTACCTGAATGCCATTTCCGGCCAGGGCGTCCATGTCATCACGGTGAATGACTACCTGGCCAGCCGCGATGCAGAATGGATGGGGCGCCTGCACCGCTTCCTGGGCCTTTCGGTCGGCGTCAATCTCTCCCAGATGGACCATCAAGACAAGCAGGCGGCCTACGCGGCAGACATCACCTACGGCACCAACAACGAATTCGGCTTCGACTACCTGCGCGACAACATGGTCTACTCCGCCGCGGAGCGGGTGCAGCGGGGTCTCAATTACGCCATCGTGGACGAGGTGGATTCGATCCTCATCGACGAAGCCCGGACGCCGCTGATCATTTCCGGCCAGGCCGAGGATCACACCGAACTTTACCTGCGCATGAATGCCGTGGCGCCCATGCTGAGCCGCTGCGCCGAAGAAGAGGGCGAGGGCGACTACTGGGTCGATGAGAAGGGGCATCAGGTGCACCTGACCGAAGCGGGCCATGAGCACGCCGAAAACATTCTGGTGAATATGGGCCTGCTGCCCGATGGCCGCAGCCTCTATGAAGCCGCCAACATCACCCTGCTGCATCACCTGAACGCCGCCTTGCGGGCCCACACCCTGTTCCACAAGGATCAGCACTATGTGGTGCAGAACGGCGAAATCATCATCGTCGACGAATTCACCGGCCGCCTGATGGCCGGGCGGCGCTGGTCCGATGGCCTGCACCAGGCGGTGGAAGCCAAGGAAGGAGTGAGGATCCAGAACGAGAACCAGACCCTGGCCTCGATCACCTTCCAGAACTATTTCCGCATGTACGGCAAGCTCGCCGGCATGACCGGCACGGCGGATACCGAAGCCTACGAATTCCACCAGATCTACGGTCTGGAAACCGTGGTGATCCCCACCCACCGGCCCATGCAGCGCAAGGATCACAATGATCTGGTGTTCAAGACGGCCGACGAGAAACATGCCGCCATCGTTGCCGACGTGAAGGACTGCCATGACCGCGGTCAGCCCGTGCTGCTGGGCACCACCTCCATCGAATCTTCCGAACTGCTCTCCAGGCTGCTGGACAAGGAAAAGCTGCCACATCAGGTGCTCAACGCCAAGCAGCATGCCCGGGAAGCGGAAATCGTCGCCCAGGCCGGCCGTCCCGGCATGATCACCATCGCCACCAACATGGCCGGCCGCGGTACCGACATCGTGCTGGGCGGCAATATCGAGAAGCAGATCGCCGCGGTCGAAGCGGATGAATCCCTGTCCGAAGCCGACAAGGCCGCGCGCATCGCCGGGATGAAGGCCGAATGGCAGAAGGTGCATGATCAGGTGCTGGCTGCCGGTGGGCTGCACATCATCGCCTCCGAGCGCCATGAATCACGCCGCATCGACAACCAGTTGCGGGGCCGGGCCGGCCGCCAGGGGGATCCGGGCTCCTCCCGTTTCTACCTGTCGCTGGACGATTCCCTGCTGCGCATCTTTGCCGGTGAGCGGCTGCGCTCCATCATGGACAAGCTGAAAATGCCCGAAGGCGAGGCCATCGAGCATCCGCTGGTGACCCGCTCGCTCGAATCCGCCCAGCGCAAGGTGGAAGGCCGCAATTTCGATATCCGCAAGCAGTTGCTCGAATACGACGATGTCGCCAATGACCAGCGCAAGGTCATCTACGCCCAGCGCAACGAGCTCCTGGCCACCGAGGATATTTCTGAAACCATCACGGCCATGCGCCATGGGGTGCTCGAAGAACTGTTCCGTCAGTTCGTGCCGGCTGAATCGGTCGAAGAGCAGTGGGACATTGCGGGTCTGGAACGGGCGCTGGCGGGCGATTTCCTGGTCGAAGCGCCCATCACCGAGTGGATGAGCCGGGATTCGACGCTGACCGACACGGAAATCCTGGGCCGGCTGCTCAAGCTCACCGACGAGATTTACGAAGAGAAAGTGGCCCTGGTGGGCGCCGAGGCGTTCCACCACTTCGAGCGCAATGTCATGCTGCAGAGCCTCGATACCCACTGGCGCGAGCACCTGGCCGCCCTGGATCACCTGCGTCAGGGGATCCATCTGCGCGGCTACGCCCAGAAGAATCCCAAACAGGAATACAAGCGCGAAGCCTTCGAACTGTTCGAGGGGCTGCTCGATGCCATCCGCCGCGACGTCACCCGGGTGCTGATCACGGTCCATATCAGCACCCAGGCCGATGTGGAAGAAAGCGTTCCCCACCCTGACGTGGAGAACGTGCAGTATCACCACGCCGGCTATGACGAAGTGCTGGGCGGCGCTGCCGAAGCCGGTGAGGCCAAGCCTCAGCCGGTTCATGCCGACCCCAAGATCGGCCGCAACGATCCTTGCCCCTGTGGCAGCGGCAAGAAATACAAACACTGTCACGGAAAACTGGCTTGATCATCTCGCCTGAGCAAAAATCGGCGTCCGGCAGGGCGCCGATTTGTCATTGGCCGCCCCATCACATTGGCCGCCCATCACATTCCCTCTTTCACTCCGGAGTTCTCTCATGCCTGTGAATTACACCACGCCCGCCCCCGCCGCCCTGTACCCCATCGCCGGCGTCACCCTGGGGGTGGCCGAAGCTGAAATCCGCAAAAAGAATCGCAAGGACCTGACCCTGATCGCCCTGGAAGCGGGCGCCACGGTGGCCGGGGTATTCACCCGCAACCGCTTTTGCGCCGCCCCGGTACAGTTGTGCCGCCAGCACCTCGCGGCCGGCAAAGGCATCCGCGCCCTGGTGATCAACACCGGCATTGCCAATGCCGGCACCGGTGCGCCGGGCCGCGCGGCGGCCGAGACCTGCTGCGCGGCGGTGGGCCGACTGCTCGGCATCGCGCCCGAGCAGGTGCTCCCTTTTTCCACCGGGGTGATTCTCGAACCCTTGCCGGTCGAGCGCCTCACGGCGGCCTTGCCCGCCACCTTGGCCGACCTCGCGGCCGAGCACTGGCATGAAGCCGCCCATGCCATCATGACCACCGACACGGTGGCCAAGGCCGCCTCGCGCACGTTGCAAGTGGGCGGCAAGACCCTCACCATCACCGGCATCTCCAAGGGCGCCGGCATGATCAAGCCGAACATGGCCACCATGCTCGGCTTCATGGCCACCGACGCCGGCATCGCCCAGCCCCTGCTCGACGCCCTGGTGCAAGAAGCGGCGGATCAATCCTTCAACTGCATCACCGTGGATGGCGACACCTCCACCAATGATTCCTTCATCATGATCGCCAGCGGCAAGGGCGAACTCTCCTTCACCACCGGGCAGGAAGCCGGCTGGAGCGAAGTCAGGACCGCCCTGATCGACGTGGCCCGGGAACTGGCCCAGGCCATCGTCCGGGATGGGGAAGGGGCCACCAAGTTCATCACCGTGGCGGTGGAAGGCGGCAAGGACCGGGAAGAGTGCCGCCAGGTGGCCTACGCCATCGGCCAATCCCCGCTGGTGAAGACCGCCTTCTTCGCTTCCGACCCGAATCTGGGCCGCATCCTGGCGGCCGTCGGCTATGCCGGCATCGGCGATCTGGAAGTGGAAGGGGTCAAGGTCTGGCTGGAAGCGGCAGGTCAGCTTGCCCTGGTGTCCGAACTGGGCGGCCGGGCGGCGAGCTACAAGGAAGAAAGCGGGGCGGCGATCATGGCCGAGCCGGAAATCACCGTGCGGGTGCACCTGGGCCGGGGCGCCGCCGCCGCCACCGTCTATACCTGCGACCTCTCCTACGACTACGTCAAGATCAACGCCGACTACCGCTCCTAATGCAAGGTCCGGGGGATGGCGAGCACGAATTCGGGAATCGCGGCTGCGAAGGGGACGCCTTCTCCGGTCACCATCTGGTAAGTGCCGCGCATGGTGCCCACCGGAGTTGCAAGGACGCAGCCGCTGGTGTACTCGAAGCTTTCCCCGGGTTTGAGCAGGGGCTGGTTACCCACCACGCCCAGGCCTTTGACTTCCTGGATCTGCTCATTGCCGTCGGTGATGATCCAGTGCCGGGAAATCAACTGGGCGACCGCGCTGCCCTGGTTGGCAATCGTGACGGTGTAGGCGAATACATGGCGTTTGTTGTCCGCATCCGATTCCTCGGGGAGGTACTGGGTACGCACGCTGACGGCTATTTTCTGTTTGTCGCTCATGGGGAGGCCATTGTTCAAGTTTGAGGGTGGGGAGGCTAAAATGCCGGTCTTGTCGAAACCTTGGAAGCGCTCACCATGACCCGCCGGGATTTTCTCATCGCCCCCAGCATTCTATCGGCCAATTTTGCCAAACTGGGGGAGGAGGTGGTCAACGTCATCGCTTCCGGTGCCGACTGGATTCATTTTGACGTGATGGACAACCATTACGTTCCCAACCTCAGTATCGGCCCTCTGGTGTGCGAAGCCATCCGGCCCTGCACCGAGGCGCCCATCGACGTGCATCTGATGGTCAGGCCGGTGGATCGCCTGATCCCCGATTTCGCCCAGGCCGGGGCCGACATCATCACCTTCCACCCGGAAGCCTCCGAGCATGTGGACCGCAGTCTGGGCCTGATCCGCGACAGCGGCTGTCAGGCTGGCCTGGTGTTCAATCCGGCCACCTCCTTGCAGCATATGGATTACGTCATGGACAAGCTCGACGTGGTGTTGCTGATGAGTGTGAACCCCGGTTTCGGCGGCCAGTCCTTCATTCCCGCTACCCTCGCCAAGCTGGCCGAAGCCCGGGCCAGGCTCGATGCCTACGAGCGGGAAAGCGGCCGGCGCATCCGCCTGGAGGTGGATGGCGGCGTCAAGGTCAGCAATATCGCCCAGATCGCCCGGGCCGGTGCCGATGCCTTCGTGGCGGGCTCCGCCGTGTATGGCGCCGGCCAGGACAGCGACCCGCATCGTTACGATTCCGTCCTGGCCGCCCTGCGCGCCGAGCTGGGGAGGGCCTGACCATGAAGCTGCAATCCGTGACTTTCGACCTGGACGGAACCTTGCTGGATACGGCGCCGGACATCACCGTGGCCTGCAACCGCATGTTCCGCGCCATGGCCCTGCCAGAACGCAGTGAAGCCGAGATCCGCAATTTCGTCGGGCGGGGCATGGAAGAACTGGTCACCCGGTGCCTGACCGGGGAGGCACCGCCGGCCCCCGAGGCGGTGCAGACCGGGATGCAGTTCTTCCGGCAGTTCTACCAGGAACAGAATGGCCGGGCCGCGCGGCCCTATCCGGGCGTGCTGGAGGGGCTGCAAGCCTGGCAGGAGACGGGCCTGCCCCTGGCCGTGGTCACCAACAAGAGCCTGGCCTTCACGGCACCCCTGATGGAAATGACCGGCCTGGCCCGCTATTTCCGGTTTTACGTCGGCGGCGACAGCACGCCCTACAAGAAGCCCCATCCGGGACCGGTGCTACATGCCTGCGAGGTGCTGGGGGTGGCTCCCGAGGCCAATCTGCACATTGGCGATTCCCGCAACGATGTGGCGGCCGCCCGGGCCGCCGGCAGTCTGGCCTGGCTGGTGCCCTATGGCTACACGGAAGGCGAGCCGGTGGACAGTGTCGATTGCGATGCGCTAGTATCCGACCTCTCAGCCGCCCTGCGGCTGGCCCGATCCCTGATCTGATCCCCTCCGGACCGAGACCGCCTCGAGAACATGACGAACCTGCGTACCTGGCAACCCCGGCATAGCTGGCGCCTCTGGCGTCCGTGATCCTGCGCCGGGCCGCTTCCGGCAGGCAAGCTGTACGCAGCACCCACAGCACTCTTCGTCGTTTTTGTTTTTGCGAGGCTTTCCATGACTGAACAAGAATTCAACGCCCTGGCCGGGCAAGGCTATAACCGCATCCCGGTCAGCCTCGAGACCTTTGCCGATCTCGATACCCCCCTTTCCATTTACCTGAAGCTGGCCAACGGCCCCTGCACTTACCTGCTCGAATCCGTGCAAGGCGGTGAGCGCTTCGGCCGCTATTCCATCATCGGCCTCGCCAGCGCCCTGCCGACCCGGATCGCCGTGCGGGGCCGACAGGTGCAGGTGCTCCATGGCGCCACGGTGGTCGAACAGACCGAAGCCGTGAATCCCCTGGATTTCATCGCCGACTTCATGGCCCGCTTCAAGGCGCCCCCGTCTCCCGGCCTGCCCCGCTTCACCGGTGGCCTGGTGGGCTGCTTCGGCTACGACACGGTCCGCTATGTGGAGCCCCGGCTCGGCAAGGGGCCCTCGGCCGGCGATCTGGGCACGCCGGACATCCTGCTGCTGCTCTCGGAAGAGCTCGCGGTGGTCGACAACCTCTCGGGCAAGCTGACCCTGATCGTCTATGCCGAAGCGGGCCAGCCCGACGCCTTCCAGAAAGCCCGCGCCCGCCTCAAGGCCTTGCTGGTCCGGTTGCGTCAGCCGGTCACGGTGCCGGCGGAAACGCCCGTGGCCTCGGCGCCGGCCGTGTCCACCTTTGGCGAGGAAGCGTTCAAGGCCGCCGTCGTCAAGGTCAAGGACTACATCACCGAAGGCGATGTGATGCAGGTGGTGATTTCCCAGCGCATGGAAAAGCCCTTCGGTGCCAGCCCCATGGCGCTCTACCGGGCTCTGCGCAGCCTCAATCCTTCCCCTTACCTGTTCTATTTCGATTTCGGCGATTTTCATGTGGTGGGCTCCTCGCCGGAAATCCTGGTGCGCCTGGAAGAGCAGGGGACGGAGCACAAGGTCACCGTGCGCCCGATCGCCGGCACCCGCAAACGCGGCATCACGCCGGAAGAGGATGCCGCCCTGGCGGTGGAACTGCTGGCCGACCCCAAGGAACGGGCCGAGCATGTACAGCTGATGGATCTGGGCCGCAACGACTGCGGCCGGGTGGCCCAGGTGGGCAGCGTCCGGGTCACCGAGAACATGAGCATCGAGCGCTATTCGCATGTGATGCACATCGTTTCCAATGTCGAAGGCAAGCTGCAGCCGGGTCTGGGCGCCATGGACGTGCTCAAGGCCACCTTCCCGGCCGGCACGGTTTCCGGCGCCCCCAAGGTGCGCGCCATGGAAATCATCGACGAACTGGAGCCGGTCAAGCGCGGCCTCTACGCCGGCTCCGTCGGCTACCTGGGTTTCCACGGCGACATGGATGTGGCCATCGCCATCCGCACCGCGGTCATCAAGGATGGCAAACTGCACGTCCAGGCCGGCGCCGGCATCGTCGCCGACTCCAACCCCGAGGCCGAATGGGAAGAAACCCGCAACAAGGCCAGGGCCGTGCTCCGCGCCGCCGAACTGGCCGAAGCCGGTCTCGATACCTGCATGGATTGAACCTGTTTCCGGCAGTTGATCTCAGGTCAATCTGCGCGATGCCAGACTGGCAGCCCGTTTCAACGAATGAGCAGGAGTCACCTGATGGGTGAAGCCAAAAGGCGCGACAAAGCGGTACTGACGCAGGCCCAGCAGGCCATGGCCGTGGACAAGCGGGCGGCGCGCATTGCCCATATCCGGGCGGCCTTGCGCCATGTCCGCGCAGTTGCAAAGCCGTTGCCCCAGGCCAAGCGCTGGAAGGCGTGGGTGGACGATGGGGTGGCGAAAATCACCCGGCCGCCCCCGCCCTGGCTCCCCCCAGAGCCGCTCGCATTGACCGGGTAACGGCCGAATTCAGGTTTATCCCGGTTTGGGACTATAATCGCTGCATGAACATCGTCGCTGTCAAATTCCTCCGCGCCTTCTGGGAAAAACACCCGGATGCAGAGCAACCGCTCAAGTCTTGGGTGGATGAAGTCAAGCAGTCCACATGGACGCAACCCGCCGAGATCAAGGAACAATATCGAAGCGCGAGCATCCTCAAGAATCGCCGCGTGGTGTTCAATATCAAGGGCAACGATTATCGACTGGTGCTGTCCGTTGCCTACCACTACCAGGCGGTCTATGTGAAATTCATCGGCACCCACAAGGAATACGATGCCATAGACGCTGAAACTGTAGAGATGGAGGTCTGACATGGAAATTCGCCCGATCCGCACCGAAGAGGACTACCAGGCCGCGCTCTCTGAAGTCTCGGCCTACTTCGACACCGAACCCGCCCCCGGCACTCCCGATGGCGACCGCTTTGAAATCCTGCTGACGCTCGTGGAAGCCTACGAGGCCAAGCACTACCCGATTGACCTGCCCGATCCGGTCGAGGCCATCAAGTTTCGCATGGATCAGGCCGGGCTGACGCCTAAGGACTTGGTGCCCGCAATCGGCCGACTGAACCGCGTCTATGAGATTCTGAACCGCAAGCGCCCGCTGACGCTGAACATGATCTGGAAGCTACACGAGAAGCTGGGCATTCCGGCCGAGTGCCTTATCCAGCCCCCGAAGCGGCACATCGCGTCCTGATCTGGCCTGATCTGGCCTGATCTGGCCTTGTCCGGTTTTTGACGCGAGTAGGTCGTGCAGATGATAATCGCTCCTTCGTGCAACATTTTTTCCCTAGCCAACTGCGGCGAGGCGGGCATTCAACAAACAACCGGACACTTACCGGATAAAAATAGAGGCAGTCAGCGGCAATTGCCAATTAAATCAAAGGAATAGCTTAACTATGCTGCTGATGATCGACAACTACGACTCCTTCACCTACAACCTGGTGCAGTACTTCGGCGAGCTGGGGCAGGAGGTGCGGGTCTATCGCAACGACGCCATCACCCTGGACGGGATCGCAGCGCTTGATCCCCGCTATCTGGTGATTTCCCCCGGCCCCGCCACCCCGGCCCAGGCCGGCATTTCCCTCGCGGCGATCCGGGCCTTTGCCGGCAGGATTCCCATCCTCGGCGTCTGCCTCGGCCATCAGGCCATCGGTGAAGCCTTCGGCGGCAGGATCGTCCATGCCCGGCAGTTGATGCACGGCAAGGTCTCCCCGGTGCACCACAAGGACAGGGGCGTCTTCAAGGGCCTGCCCAATCCGCTTACCTGCACCCGTTACCATTCGCTCGCGATCGAGCGGGAGAGCTGCCCCGATTGCCTGGAGATCACCGCCTGGACCGAGGATGGCGAGATCATGGGGGTGCGCCACAAGACCCTGGCCGTGGAGGGGGTGCAGTTCCACCCGGAATCCATCCTCACCGAGCGCGGTCATGCGCTCCTTGCCAACTTTCTCGAGGAATTTGCCCGATGAACGCCGTCTTCAGCCCCAGGGAAGCCCTGCAGCGGGTCATCGAACACCGGGAAATCTTCTTTGACGAGATGGTTTCCCTGATGCGCCAGATCATGGGAGGGGAAGTGAGCCCCCTGATGATTGCCGCCGTCATCACCGGGCTCAGGGTCAAGAAGGAAACCATCGGCGAGATTGCCGCCGCCGCCAGCGTCATGCGCGAGCTATCGACCAAGGTGGAGCTCACCGATCTGAGCAAGGTGGTCGATACCTGCGGCACCGGCGGCGACGGGGCGCATACCTTCAACATTTCCACCGCCGCCATGTTCGTGGCCGCCGCCGGCGGTGCCCGCGTCGCCAAGCATGGCGGCCGCTCCGTTTCCTCCCAGTCGGGCAGTGCCGACGTGCTGGAGGCCCTGGGCGCCAACATCGACCTCGGTCCCCAACAGGTGGCGCAATGTATCGAAACGGTGGGGGTCGGCTTCATGTTCGCCCCCCACCACCACAGCGCCATGAAGCACGCCGCGCCGGTGCGCCGGGAAATGGGCGTGAAGACCCTCTTCAACATCCTCGGCCCCCTCACCAATCCGGCCGGCGCGCCGCAGCAGGTGATCGGCGTGTTCCACCCGGACCTGGTGGGCATCCTCGCCCGGGTGCTGCAGCGCCTGGGTAGCCACCGGGCCCTGACCGTGTTCGGCCGCGAGGGTTTGGATGAAATCTCGATCTCCGGCCCGACCTGGGTGGGCGAACTCAAGGATGGCGAGGTGAGCGAATACGAAATCAGCCCCGAGCAGTTCGACCTGGCGCGGCACGACCCCAAGACCCTCGAAGTCGCCCATGTCGAGGACTCCCGGGCGATGCTGCTCGCCGCCCTGGAAAACAAGGCGGGCGCCGCGCGCGACATCGTCGCCTTGAACGCCGCCGCCAGCCTCTATGTCACCGGCCAGGCCGAATCCCTGGAAGCCGGGGTGGAGCAAGCCCTCGACCTGATCGCCTCGGGCGCCGCCCGGGCCAAGGTCGATGAATTCGTCAGTTTCACGAGGCAATTCACATGAGCGACATTCTCGAGAAAATCATTGCCACCAAGCGCGAGGAAATCGCTTCGGCGCGTTACCGCCTGCCCCTGGAAGCAGTCCGGGACCGGGCTCGGGACCAGGCCCCGGCCCGGGATTTTGCCGGCGCCCTGCAAGGCCGCGCCGCTACCGGCAGGCCGGCGGTGATTGCGGAAATCAAGAAGGCGAGCCCCTCCAAAGGGGTGATCCGCCCGGATTTTCACCCCGCCGAAATCGCCGCGAGCTACGCGGTCCACGGCGCCACCTGCCTTTCCGTGCTCACCGACCGCCTCTATTTCCAGGGTTCCCCGGCTTACCTCGAAGCCGCCCGGGCCGCCTGCAGCCTGCCGGTGCTGAGAAAAGACTTCCTGGTGGATGCCTACCAGATCTTCGAGGCCCGCGCCATGGGCGCCGATGCCATCCTCCTGATCGTCGCCCAGCTCTCCCTGATGCAGATGCAGGATTTCGAAGGTCTGGCCCGGGAGCTGGGCATGGCGGTGCTGGTGGAGAGCCACGATGGCGAGGAACTGGAACTCGCCTTGCAGCTCAAGACCCCGCTGATCGGCATCAACAACCGCAATCTGCGCACCTTCGAAGTCAGCCTCGAGACCACCTTCGCGCAACTGCCGCGGATTCCCGCCGACCGGCTGGTCATCACCGAAAGCGGCATCTTGACGCCGGCAGACGTCAAGGCCATGCAGGCCAGGAATGTCCATGCCTTTTTGGTGGGCGAAGCCTTCATGCGCGCTCCCGATCCCGGGGTGGAACTGGAACGGCTGTTTGGCTGAGGCCGCGGACTTTACCCGCTTTCCCAAAAAAAACCCCGGTCAGGCCGGGGTTTCGTTTGTTGGCGGGATAGGGTGGCATAGGGTGGCATAGGGGTGGCATAGGGTGGCATAGGGCTTGTTTTTGGCGGCACAGGGCTCATTTTTCCACTTCATAGACCACGTCGGCCCGGCGGTTTTCGGCCCAGGAGGCTTCATCCTTACCCTTGAGCTTGGGACGGCTGTCGCCCAGGGTGATGGTCTTGACCTGCTTGTCGCTCGCGCCGTTGGCAAGGAGTGCATTCTTGACCGCGAGGGCACGGCGCATGCCCAGCACCCGGTTGTAATGACTGGAGCCGCGCTCGTCCGCATTGCCTTCCACCCGGACACGGGCCTGGGGGTGTTTGGCGAGATAGCGGCCGTGAGCGGCCAGGGCCGGGTTGAAATCAGGCTTGATGTCGTACTGGTCGAAATCGAAATAGACGCTGCGCTGGGTGCGCAGGCCTTCCTCGTCCATCTGGAGCCCTGCCTTGCCGGCGGAGCCACCTGCCTCGGCCACACCGTCCGTTCCGGCGGAGCCACCTGTCCCGGCCGCACCACCTGCCCCGGTGCCGCCTGCCCCGGTGCCGCCTGCCAAGCGTTCGAGTTCCGGGGGCACCGGCTGGCCCAGCAGGCCCGGGTGCACCTTGAAGGTGGCGGGCGGGATCACCTTGACGCTGTTGCTGGGGCGAGGGGTGGCGCAGGCGGCCAAAAAGAGCGCGGTGAGGGACAGAGCCAGGGTGGACGGGGAGGGGCGGGGCATGATCGACAGATAGTTGGGAGGCAGGGGCGGATGATAACGCGTCGGCGCCGACCTAGCCACAGGAAGGCAGGCCGGGGGCAATGATATAATCGTCCACCCCCAAAATGGCGACCCCATGGCAATTTTCACCCTCGGCATCAACCACCACTCGGCCCCCCTGGCGATCCGGGAACAGGTGGCTTTTCACGTCGATACCCTGCCTCAGGCCCTGTGCGCCCTGACCCGGGCCAGCTCCGTGCGGGAAGCTGCCATTCTGTCCACCTGCAACCGTACCGAACTCTACTGCGCCACCGAAAACCCGGAAGCCGCCGCCGAGTGGTTTGCCGAATATCACCAGCTGGAGCGGGACACGCTCAAGCCCTTCTTGTACACCTTGCCTTCCCGGGATGCGGTGCGCCATGCCTTCCGGGTCGCCAGCGGCCTGGATTCGATGGTGGTGGGCGAGGCCCAGATCCTCGGTCAGATGAAGGATGCGGTGCGTGTGGCCGAGTCGGCCGGCACCCTGGGCACTCACCTGCACAAGCTCTTCCAGCGCGCCTTTGCCGTGGCCAAGGAAGTCCGCAGCAGCACCGCCATCGGCGCCAGTACGGTATCCATGGCGGCGGCGGCGGTGCAGTTGGCGGAGCGGATTTTCGAATCCCTTGCCGACCAGAAGATCCTTTTCATCGGCGCAGGTGAAATGATCGAACTCTGCGCCACCCACTTTTGCGCCCGGCAGCCCCGCCAGGTGACCGTGGCCAATCGCACCGTGGAACGGGGGCGGGCCCTGGCCGACCGCCTGGGCGGCCAGGCCATCCGTCTCGACGAACTGGCCGATACCCTGGGCCAGTACGACATCGTGGTCTCCTGCACCGCCTCGCCCCTGCCCATCATCGGCCTTGGCATGGTGGAACGGGCGATCAAGGCGCGCCGGCACCGGCCGATGTTCATGGTGGATCTGGCCGTGCCGCGCGACATCGAGCCCGAGGTCGGAGAACTGGGCGACGTGTTCCTGTACACCGTGGATGACCTCGCCCAGGTGGTGGCCACGGGAATGGAATCACGCCAGGCGGCCGTGCTCCAGGCCGAAGCCATCATCGACACCCAGGTCGACAGCTTCCTGCACTGGATGGCCTCCCGGGATACCGTGCCCCTGATCCGGGGGCTGCGGGATGCCGCCGAGCGCGCCCGCCGCCATGAGCTGGACCATGCCATGAAGCGCCTGGCCGCGGGGGACAGCCCGGAAAAAGTGCTGGAACAACTTTCCCTGCGCCTCACCAACAAATTCCTCCACGCCCCCACCCAGGCCCTGCAGCTGAGCGATGCGGAGACCCGCAAGGATCTGCAGGAAGCAGCATCGCGGCTCTTTCATCTGCACCCGGACGCCTCCGCCGGACATTGATCTTTGGGGCATGGCAAAGGCCAATAGCCAGGATCTATTCACGGTTTATTCACAAACCATTGGCCTTACGGCCGCTGCAGGCCTAGATTGTCATCCCGGAAAGAAATGCTGCGTGGGGCGGGAAACCGGCCGTTCCATCTGGCGTGAATCCAGCCCTCGATGGCCCGAACGACCGGGTCGTCACGAACCCCACCCCAAGAGGAAAGCAAAATGAGCGAGAGCACCCCCCCCGCCGGCAAATGCCCGGTCATGCACGGTGGCAACACCGTCGTCAGCCGTTCGGTGATGGCCTGGTGGCCCAAGGCCCTGAACCTGGACATCCTGCACCAGCACGATCGCAAGACGAACCCGCTCGGCCCCGATTTCGATTACCGCGCCGAGGTCGAAAAACTCGACTACGAGGCAGTAAAGCAGGACCTCAGCGCCCTGATGACCGACAGCCAGCCCTGGTGGCCGGCCGACTGGGGCCACTACGGCGGCCTGATGATCCGCATGGCCTGGCACTCGGCCGGCACCTACCGGATCGCCGATGGCCGCGGCGGCGCCGGTACCGGCAACCAGCGCTTCGCCCCGCTCGATTCCTGGCCGGACAACGCCAACCTGGACAAGGCCCGGCGCCTGCTCTGGCCGATCAAGAAAAAATACGGCAACAAGCTGTCCTGGGCCGACCTGATCATCCTGGCCGGCAACGTCGCCTATGAATCCATGGGCTTCAAGACCTTCGGCTTTGCCTTTGGCCGGGAAGACATCTGGCACCCCGAGAAGGACATCTACTGGGGTTCCGAACAGGAATGGCTGGCCCCGAGCGGCAGCGAAGGCAGCCGTTATCATGGTGAGCGCGATCTGGAAAACCCCCTCGCCGCCGTGATGATGGGCCTCATCTATGTGAACCCGGAAGGGGTGGATGGCAAGCCCGATCCCCTGAAAACCGCCCAGGACATGCGCGTCACCTTTGCCCGCATGGCCATGGACGATGAGGAAACGGTCGCCCTCACCGCCGGCGGCCACACCGTCGGCAAGGCCCACGGCAACGGCAGCGCCGCCAACCTCGGCCCCGCCCCGGAAGGCGCCGAGGTGGAGGAACAGGGCCTGGGCTGGATCAACCACAAAACCCGCGGCATCGGCCGGGATACCGTCACCAGCGGCATCGAAGGTGCCTGGACGACGCATCCGACGAAGTGGGACAACGGCTACTTCGAGATGCTCTTCAAGCACGACTGGTGGCTGCAGAAATCCCCGGCCGGGGCCTGGCAGTGGGAGCCGGTCGTAATCGCGCCCGAGGAGATGCCGGCGGACGTGGAAGACCCCTCCCGCCGCACGAAGCCGATCATGACGGACGCCGACATGGCGCTCAAGTTCGACCCCGAATACCGCAAGATCGCCGAGCGTTTTTACAAGGACCCGGCCGCCTTTGAGGCCGCCTTCGCGCGCGCCTGGTTCAAGCTCACGCACCGGGACATGGGCCCCAAGAGCCGCTACCTCGGCCCCTATGTGCCCGCCGAAGACCTGATCTGGCAAGATCCCGTGCCTCCCGGCAACACGGCCTATGACGTCGCCGCCGTCAAGGCGAAGATCGCCGCCGCCGGCCTTGCCCTGAGCGACAGGGTGGCGACCGCCTGGGATAGCGCCCGCACCTTCCGCGGTTCCGACAAGCGGGGCGGCGCCAACGGCGCCCGCATCCGCCTCGCCCCGCAAAAGGACTGGGAAGGCAACGAGCCCGCCCGCCTCGCCCGGGTGCTGGGCGTCTATGAAACGATCGCCGCCGAGACCGGCGCGAGCGTTGCCGACGTGATCGTGCTGGGCGGCAATGTCGGGCTGGAGGAGGCCATCCAGGCGGCCGGCTTGGCGGTGGAGGTGCCCTTTGCCCCCGGCCGGGGCGATGCCCGCCAGGACCAGACCGACGTGGCGTCGTTCGAAGTCCTGGAACCCCTGGCGGACGGCTTTCGCAACTGGCAAAAGCAGGACTACGCCGTCCAGCCCGAGGAGATGCTGCTCGACCGTGCCCAGCTCCTGCGCCTCACCGCCTGTGAAATGACCGCCCTCGTCGGCGGCCTCAGGGTGCTCGGCGCCAACCATGGCGGCAGCCCGCATGGGGTCTTTACCGACCGGGTCGGAACGCTCTCCAACGACTTCTTCGTCAATCTCACCGACATGGCCTATCGCTGGGAGCCGACCGGGCGCAACCGCTACGCCATCGTCGATCGCCAAAGCGGCAAGACGAAGTGGACGGCGACCCGGGTCGATCTGGTGTTTGGCTCCAACTCGGTGCTGCGGGCCTATGCCGAGGTCTATGCCCAGGACGACAACCAGGAGAAATTCGTGCGCGACTTCGTCGCCGCCTGGACCAAGGTGATGCACGCCGACCGTTTCGACCTGGCGGCCTGATCCCCCCACGGCAAAGCCCCCCAGGTAGCGGCACTGCTTGGGGGGCTTGCAGAAAAAACAGCGGGGGATCCGGGAGAAGTCCCTGGCTTTGCGCCAGGCCTTTGCGCCAGGAATTTGCGCCAGGAATTTGCGCCTGACCGAGGCGCTCCGGCATCTGCTCCGTACCTGCTCCGTACCTGCTCCGTACCCACATTGGTCCCGAATGACAGGATAGCTGCAACCGATGCGCCAATCCGGGGTCCAACTCAGATGCCTTGCCATCGTGGCCGGCATTTTCTCCGGGAAGATACCGCCATGGAACACACGCAACACGACCTGAGCCATCTCTTTGCGCAACTGGGCCGGCCCAATGGAGCGGCCGAGATTGCCAGCTTCATCGCGGCGCACCGCCCCTTGCCGGGCGGAACCGAGCTGCATGATGCCGCTTTCTGGTCTTCCTCCCAAGCCCTGTTTCTCTGCGAAGCGATCGGCGATGATGCCGATTGGGCCCAGGTGGCCGAACGGCTCAATGGGGAACTGCACGCCGAAAAATGAACGCCCGGCAGAAAAAAGCCGGTTAGGAAACGACGGTTAGGAAACGACGGCCTGGAAACGACGGCCTGGAAACGACGGCTTGGAAACGACGGCCTGGAACCGCCGGGGATGACGCTGGAGAGCCAGGCCCGGCGTTATGATCGGCATGGTGTGATTCAGCTCTCTCGCCGCGCAGGCCAGGCCGGGGCGCGGTAGCGGTTGATGGTGGCGCGGGTTTCCTCGGCGGCCTTGCGGGCGGCGCTGGCGAAGTCTTCGCCCGCCCCGGCGTAGAGGATGGCCCGCGAGGAGTTGAGCATCAGCCCGGTGCCGCCCAGGGTGCGGCCGGCCTTCACCGTGGCTTCGATGTCTCCCCCCTGGGCGCCGATGCCGGGGACGAGCAGCGGCATGATGCCGGTGAGTTCGCGCACCCGGGCGATTTCCGCCGGGTAAGTGGCGCCCACCACCAGGGCGCACTGGCCGGTGCGGTTCCATTCGTCCGCCACCAGCCGGGCCACCCGCTCGAACAGTTTTTCGCCGCCGCCGACATCGAGGAACTGCAGGTCGCTGCCGCCGGGGTTGGAGGTGCGGCAAAGCAGGATCACCCCCTTCTCCGGGTAGGCCAGATAGGGCTCGACGGAATCCCGGCCCATGTAGGGGTTGACCGTGATGGCATCGGCGCGAAAGCGCTCGAAGGCTTCGAGGGCATATTGCTCGGCGGTGCTGCCGATGTCGCCCCGCTTGGCATCGAGGATCACCGGGATGCCCGGATGGCGGTCATGGATGTGGGCGATCAGGGCTTCCAGCGCGTCTTCGGCGCGGTGGGCGGCGAAGTAGGCGATCTGGGGCTTGAAGCAGCACACCAGATCGGCGGTGGCATCGACGATGCTCCGGCAGAATTCGAAGATGGCATCGGCGCGGCCGGCGAGGTGAGGGGGGAACCGGGCCGGGTCGGGGTCGAGGCCGACACAGAGCAGGGAATCGTTGTTCTGCCAGGCGGCGGCGAGGGATTCGATGAAGGTCATGGGCATTTGTTTTGCGCGAGAAAGCGGGAGAAGGCGTCTGGCAACAGGCAGGTCTGCAGGCTGCGCTGGGTAAACAGGAAACGGCCGTCGCAGATGAAGCCCAGTTCCTGCCAATCCACCTCCCGGTTCAACATCCCCACGGCCTGGATCAGGTCGCGGCGGGAGAGGTCGGGGTTCCTCGGAAAGAGGGCCAGGATGGAGCCGTCGAAATGGGGCGATGGGTGCAGGAAGAAGGGTTCCGGCCGGCGGGTCCGGCCATTGACATAGATGCGCGGCCGGTCATTGCGGGGATAGGCCCGGCCCCATTGCCACCAGTTTTCTTCATCGAAGTACCGCACCCGCCGGGCGAGCAGGCGCTCCTTGTGGGCTTCGAGGTGGGGGTGGCGCAGGCCGTAGATCATGCGCCGGGTCTCGCCCGTGTCCACGGTGCGGGAACAGACGAACTCGAGGTTACCCTCCGGATGGGTGAAGATGTCATCCGCCCCGGAAACCCCGCCCACCCGGACCTCGAACAAGTCGGCAAGCGGCAGGCGGTAATCCTCGCGCAGGAACATCAACTGCCCATTCACCTCGGTAAAGCGGCGGCCATCATTCAGGGTGCGATCCGTTCGCCCCTTTTCGAACCGGAAGATGGCGCAATTGGGCACATAGGGGCCGAAGATGCGGCCGTCTCCGGTTTCGAGAAAATCGGTGATGCTGCCCTCACGATGGAGCCAGGCATTGAGTTTTCTCGCCGCCGTGAGTTTGACGAACTCCCTTGGCACGATGAACACCAGCTCGCCACCCGGCTTCAGGTGGCGTACGCACTTCTCGATGAAGAACAGGAACAGATTGCTGCGCGCATCGAAGTGCGCCATGGGCAAGAGCGCGCGGGTGGATTCGGGAATGTCCTGGAAGCGCACATAGGGCGGATTGCCGATGATGGTCTCGAACTGCTCCGTGCTGGGATAGGCAAAGAAATCCTGCACCAGGGCGCCTTCGGGTGCCACCTTTGGGTCGATCTCGATGCCAACAACGTCCCGTCCCTTGTCTTGCAAGGCTTTCAGGAAGGCCCCCGCTCCCGCCGAGGGCTCCAGCACCCGCCCCTCGTTACGGCACAGGCTGAGCATGAGGCCCACTACGCCGGGGGGCGTGAACACCTGGCCAAGCTCTACGACGTCGCGGTTTGACATGAAAGCGGGGGGAGGGAAAGCCGGAAAGGGCCGCCATTTTCGCACTCCTGGCAAGCCGGGCCAAACGGCGATCTCGTCGCGGGGATTGGTTCGTACCCGCTCCGGCTCGCTGGAGCCGTCTGGCAGGGGGCGAGGGGCTGGCACAGCAGCGGAAAGAAGGGTTTTCAAAGCAGTGCGGCTTCGTTCCGTCATGAAACGCCATGTGCGCTGCGTTTCCAGAGCGGATGGAGCCCGATCAGGCCGAGCACCGGGCCGGGCAGCAGCAGCCAGGCGGTGTGGCTGCCCCAGGCTTCCAGCTGGCGGGTGGCGAGCTGGATGGAGACCATGGTGAGGGCAAAGCCGATGGCGTTCTGGATGGCGAGGGCGCTACCGACCAGATCCGCCGGGCAGGCCCGGGCCGAGAGGGCGGAGAACTGGGCCGAGTCGGCAATCACCGCAAACCCCCAAAGCAGCAGGAAGGCGAGGAGCCAGGGGGCCGGGGCGTCCGTAGCCCAGGGATAGAGCAGGCAGCAGCCGCCGGAAACGGCCAGCGCCAGGGCGGCGACCTTGGCGCCGGGAAGGCGGCGGGAGAGCTGGCCGGCTACGACACAGCCCAGGGCGCCGATGCCGATGATGGCAAAGGAAAGCCCCGCCACGCTCTGGCCCAGGGCGAGATCGAGGTGGGTCTGGACGATCAGGAGCGGCACCAGGGTCCAGAAGGCGTAGAGCTCCCAGCAGTGGCCGAAGTAGCCTAAGGCCGAAGCGCGAAACTCGCGCTGGGTGAAGGCCAGCAACACCTGGCCGAGTTTGAGGCGCGGCGCATCTAGGCGGCGGCGGAAATGGGGGCCGTCGCCGAGGCAGAAGATCATCAGCCCCGCCAGCAGGGCGAGGGCGGATGAGGTGAGGATCACCTCCTGCCAAGGCCAGCGGGCGCCGGCCAGGCGGATGCCGTGGGGCAGCGCGGTGCCGAGGGTCAGCATGCCGACCAGCCAGGCCAGGGTGGAACTGGCTTTTTCCGGGGCCCAGCTCACCACCATCTTCATCCCCAGGGGATAGATCCCGGCCAGGCAAAGGCCGACGCAAAAGCGCAGCGCGAGGGCGCTCTCGAGGCCCGTGGCGAGCAGGGCGAAGGCGGCATTGCCGGCCGCGCCGAGCAGGGCGCAGAGGGCGAAGATGCGGCTGGCAGGAAAGCGGTCGGCCAGGCCGGTGAGGGCAAACCCCAGGGTGCCGGCGATGAAGCCGGCCTGCACGGCATTGGTGAGGCTGCCCAGATCGGCGGGGGCCAGCTGCCAGACCCGGATCAGGTCAGCGGCGGCACTGTTGGCGGAAAACCAGAGGGAGGTGCCAAAGAGTTGCGCCAGCACGATCAGGGGGATGGCAAGGCGGGGGGATGGCAAGGCGGGCCGGGATGGGGGAGAGATCCCGGCTGGCAAGGCGGGCTGGCGCTGCAAAGTTCAGCCGGCGCGGCTGGTGCACAGCATGGTGGCTTCGCCTTCGATGACCACCTTGCTATTGACGGTGCACACGGTTTCGATGATGGCCCGCTTCTTTTCCACGATCACTTCCTTCACCGTGGCGGTGGCGGTCACCGTGTCGCCGGGGCGCACCGGCGCCTTGAACTTCAGGGTCTGGCCGAGGTAGATGGTGCCGGGGCCGGGCAGGCGGTTGCCGAGCACGGCGGAAATCAGGCTGGCAGAAAGCATGCCGTGGGCGATGCGGCCGCCGAACGGGGTGGTCTTGGCGAATTCCTCGTTGAGGTGCACGGCGTTGGTGTCCGTGGAAACGCCGGAAAACAGCACGATGTCGGCTTCGGTAATGGTTTTGGCGATACTGGCGCTCATGCCGGGTTGCAGGTCTTCGATGTCATGGCCGTTCTGTGCATTCATGGGGAAACTCCTGGGTTGGTTGAGGGGCAGGGGATGCAAGGGTTGCAAGGGGGTGCCGGGTGATGCGGGCCCGGATTATACCGGGCTTGGGTCAAGGGCTGGTATCAAGGGCCGGTGTCAAGGGCGGGTGTCAAGGGCGGGTGTCAAGGCTTGTCCCGGCGCTTTGATGAAGAAACAAGGCGGGGTCCACGTTGGTGCCGTTGAGCACCATCGTCCAGTGCAGATGGGGTCCGGTCGAACGGCCGGTGGAGCCGACCGTGCCGATCGGGGCGCCTTTTTCCAGCCCCTGGCCGGGGTGCACGTCGATGCCGTCCAGGTGGCAATACAGGCTGATCAGCCCCTGGCCGTGGTCGATGAAGACCGAGCGGCCGTTGAAAAAATAGTCGGCCACCGCCAGCACCTGGCCGCCGGAGACCGTGCGTACCGGCGTACCCCGCGCGGCGGCGATGTCGAGGCCCGAATGAGGGGCGCGGGGCTGGCCGTTGAAGAACCGGCGGACGCCGAAGCGGCCGGACAGGCGGCCTGCGGCGGGCCGCACGAAATCGGTATCGACATAGGGCGTATCGCGCCAGTGCCGCTTCAAGCGGGCGATCTCCTCGTGCTCACGCGCGACGCGGGCCTCGTTTTCCGGCGAGAGTTCCACCTGGCCCTTGTTCTTCAGCCGCAGGTTCTGGACCGGGTATTGCCTGGGCTCGACGCGCAGGGCCAGGGGCGAACCCTGATCCGGCCTGGGGCCCTGGCGCAGAATCAGGGTGCCTGCCGGCGTATCCAGGGGAATGCCGACCAGGGCTTGCCAGCGGCCTTGGCGGGCGAGCACGGTGACGGGCTGATCGCCCAGCCAGAGCTGGGGACGGGCGGCTGTATCGGGTCCTAGTTCCAGTCGCGCCACCCCGCCTGGTACGGCGAGGGGGTGTAGCTGGGCGCGCAGGGCAGGGGGCAGGCAGAGCAGGGCGAGCAGCAGGGCCAGGCGAGGGAAACGGCGCCGTAGCGTCATGCGCCACCGATTTTTGCAGGATTCACTGACCTTGCCCCGTTCTTGAACCGAGGTGATTGGCCAGGCGCACGAAGGTTTCCAGCGAGAGTTCTTCGGCGCGGCAGGTGAGGGGAATTTCCAGGGCTTCCAGTTCCGCCTCGGTAAACAGGCCCTTCAAGGTGTTACGCAGCATCTTGCGGCGTTGCGAGAAGGCGGCGGCGACCACCTGGGCCAGGTGTTCCTGACTCCTGGCGTGCAGTTCTTCCCGGGGCTTGGGTATCAGGCGCACCACGGCGGACTGCACCTTGGGCGGCGGGTCGAAGCTTTCGGGAGGTACGTCGATCAGCCATTCCAGGTAAAAGCGGTACTGGAGCATGACCGAGAGGCGTCCGTAGGCCGAATCGCCGGGTTCGGCCACCATGCGTTCCACCACTTCCTTTTGCAGCATGAAGTGCATGTCCCGGATCTGTTCGGCGAAGGCGGCCAGGTGGAACAGTAGCGGGGTGGAGATGTTGTAGGGCAGGTTGCCGGCAACCCGCAGGCGCGGGCCGAGGCTGCCGAAATCGAATTTCAGGGCGTCGCCTTCATGGAGGGTGAGGCGTTCCCGGCTGTGGAGTTTCTTCAGGCGGGCGATCAGGTCCCGGTCGATTTCGATCACATGTAGCGGCTCCACGCGCTGCATCAGGGGCTCGGTGAGGGCTCCGAGGCCGGGGCCGATTTCCACGACGGTGTCCTGGGGTTGAGGGTCGATGGCCTGGACGATGGCGGTGATGATGCCCCGGTCCACCAGGAAATTCTGGCCGAAGCGTTTGCGAGGTGCGTGGCCTGCCTGGGTGGATGGGCCGCGGGGGCTGCGGGGGCGGTGCTTTTCAGGTTTCATGCAGGCTTTCGCGGGGCGGCACGGGCGGCACGGGTGGCAGGGGCGGCATGGGCGGCATGGGCGGCATGGGTGGCCATGCGGGCGGCTTCGCGCACGGCTTCGAACAGGCTGCCCGGGTCGGCGCGGCCGGTGCCGGCCAGGTCCAGGGCGGTGCCGTGGTCGACGGAGGTGCGGATGATGGGCAGGCCCAGGGTGACGTTGATGCCCTTGCCGAAAGTGGCGTATTTGAGAGGGGCGAGGCCCTGATCGTGGTACATGGCCAGGACGGCATCGCCTTGGCTGAGGACCGGCGGGGTAAACAGGGTGTCGGCGGGCAGGGGGCCGATCAGCTGCAAGCCCTCCTGGCGCAGTTGCTCCAGGGTCGGGGTGATGACTTCGATTTCTTCCCGGCCCAGGTGCCCCCCTTCCCCGGCGTGGGGGTTGAGGCCGGTGACCAGGATGCGGGGGGCGGCCAGGCCGTATTTGCGTTTGAGCTCATGGTGCAGGATGCGGATCACCTGGGTGAGGCTGGCCGGGGTGAGGGCGTCGGCGACTTGCCGCAGGGGCAGGTGGGTAGTGGCCAGGGCGACCCGCAGGGGGCCGCGTTCCGTATCGCCGGCCAGCATCATCACCACCTTGGGGGTGCGGGTTTTTTCGGCCAGATATTCGGTATGGCCGGTGAACGGGATGCCGGCCTCGTTGATCACCGCCTTGTGCACCGGGGCGGTGACCATGGCGTCGAACTCCTCATGCAGGCAACCGCCCAGCGCGGCATCGAGGAGACCGAGCACATAGGGGCTGTTGACCGGGTCGAGCAGGCCGGCCTGGCAGGGGCCGGCCAGAGGGCGGTGCAGCACGTCCAGCACTCCGGGCAGGTAGGCCCGGCCAGGAACGAAGTCGCGCAGGGCGACCGCCAGTTTGAGTTGCCGGGCGCGGGTTTGCAGCAATCCCCGGTCAGCCAGGATCAGGGGGTGGGCGCCGGTATCGGTTTCTGCCAGGCGCAGGCAGAGGTCGGGACCGATGCCCGCCGGTTCGCCGGAGGTGACGGCGATCAGGGGGCGCATCACTCTTCTTTCAGGCGGTATTCGACATAAGTCTTGTCGCGCAGCTGGCGCAGCCAGTCCTGGTAGGCATCGTCCATCTTGCGTGCCCGCAAGGCCTGGCGGGCGGCCAGGCGCTGCTTTTCCTGGCTCAAGTCCTGGGTGCGGCGGGCTTCCACCTTGATCAGGTGAAAGCCGAAGGGGGACTGGATCACCTCGCTGACTTCGCCCTCTTGCAGCGCATCCATGGCCCGTTCGAATTCGGGCACGGTGTCGCCGGGATTGAGCCAGCCGAGTTCGCCGCCCTTGACAGCGGAACCGTCCTGCGAGTAGAGGCGGGCCAGTTCGGCAAAATCTTCGCCATGCTTCAAGCGCTCGCGCAGGTCTTCGAGGCGGCGCCTGGCGTCGGCTTCGGAAACCACTTCGCTGACCCGGATCAGGATATGCCGGGCCAGGGTCTGGCGCACGCCACCATCGGCTTGTTGCTCTCCGCCGCGTTTGCCGAGCAGCTTGATGATGTGAAAACCATTGGGCGAGCGCAGCAGGTCGCTGACCTGGTTGGGCTGCAGCTTGGCCGTGGCTTCAGAAAAGATGGCGGGCATGCGCTCCAGCGTACGCCAGCCCAGATTGCCGCCCTGAAGGGCATCGGGCGCATCGGAATAGGAGGCGGCCAGCTCGGCAAAGTTATCGCCGCTGCGGGCCCGCTTCAGGATGTTTTCGGCCTTGGTCTTGAGTTTTTGCAACTGTTCCGGGCTGGCGGATTCCGGGGCGCGCAACAGGATATGGGCGATCTGGTATTCCTCCTGCTGGCCTTTGGCGCTGGTTTGGGCCAGGAAATTGTCGATTTCCGCATCCGAAATCACCAGGCGGCTGTCGACTTCCCGGTCGCGCAGGCGGGAGATGGTGATTTCATCGCGGATTTCTTCCCGGAAACTGGCATAGGGGATGCCGTCTTTTTCCAGGGCCGCCTTGAACTGCTCCAGGCTCATCTTGTTGTTGGCGGCGATGCGGGCAATGGCCTGTTCCAGTTGCTGGTCATCGACGCGTAGCCCCATGTCGTGGGCGGCCTGAAGCTGGGCCTTGTCGATGATCATGCGTTCGAGCATCTGTTGCTCCAGGACCTCCTGGGGGGGTAGCGGGGTGTTCTGACGTTGCAGTTGGGCGGTGGCGGACTGGACCCGGGCCCGGAGTTCGGACAAGGTGATGACATCGCTGCCGACCACGGCCACGATGCGGTCGGCTTCCAGGACTTCCGGACGGGCCTGGAGAACGGCCGGGGCACAAAGGCCGAGCAGGCCGAGCAGGAGGAGCAGGGTGGAAAGATTCAGGCGCATGGTTTTTACTCGTTGCTCAGGAGGCTGCCCGAGGGCAGTTCGTTGATCTTGCTGTAACCGGGAACGCTGCGTTGCAGCATATGGATGGGGTTGGAACCGATCTGGCCAAAGTCGTTGAGTTCGAGCTGGAAGAACAGGCTGGTATTGGGCGACCCGGCGGTGGACTCCAGGCGCTGCGCCACGAAACGTCCTGCCCAGCAGCCGGCGTTGTATTCCAGGCCGGCGATGCCTTCCACCAGCCGCGAGCTGTCGAAGGCATAGTTGTAGCGACCCACCACATGCCAGCGGCCGGAAAGGTTCCACTGGGCCGCCAGGTCGATCTGGTCCATGGTGCCCAGGCTCTGGGAACTGCCCCGGTTGTAGCGGTAGGTGGCGGAAATGACCTGGCCATGGGCCGGCTGGTAGCGGGAGCCAATCGTGAAGCGCTCATTGGTGGAGTTGTTGAAATTGTATTGCCAGGCCACATCCACATAGGTCTTGGGGGCTACCTGGCCGGTGAAGGCGGCCAGGAAGTCGGAGAGCTTGTTCTGCTGCAGATTTTCGCCAGGCAGGCCGACCTTGGGATCGGCGAAATAGTAGCGCTGACCGATCATCGCCCGCAACTGTTCGGCGCCGGTCCCGGGGTCGATCAGGCGGGTGGTGAGGGCAGCGGTCAGCTGGTTGGCATTGGCGACCCGGTCATAGCCGCTGAAGCGGTTTTCGTTGAAGATCTGCCCGAAGTTGAAGTCGGCCAGGCCCGTATCGAAAATGGGGAACTGGCTCTGGTCCTTGTAGGGGACATTCAGGTAATACAGGCGGGGTTCCAGGGTCTGGGTCCATTCCCGCCCGCCCAGGGTCATGTCCCGCTCGAAGGTCATGCCGGCATCGAGACTGAAGATGGGCAGGGTGCGTTGCAGGGATTCTGGCTGCCCCGCAAGCTGTTGCGACAGGGCGTAATGAGTGGCATGCACCCCGAACTTGGGGGTGATGTAAAAGCCGGGCTGAACGTAGGGCAGGGAAATCTGAGGGTAAAACACGGTGCGATCACCCTGCACGAGCGAGGTGTGCGTGAATCGGGTGTATTGCCCCACGGCCTGCAGGTCCAGGCCATGCCACTCGGGAATACGGGCATTGAAGTTGATCCGCGGCGAGATGAAGTAGGGATTGTCGATCGCGCTTTCGTCGCCGGGGTTCAGGGTCTGGTAACGCAGGGTCTGCAGGCTGGCGCTCCACCATTCGCGGCCGTAATCCAGGGTGAATTCCTTGGGCAGCTGACGCTGGGAGGTGCTGACGACCCGGTTGGAGAGGTCGGTGAAGTAGTCGTCGTCGGAGACCCCGTTCCAGTTGATGCGGGTGGCAAACCCGTAACCCAGGGTCTGGGTGTGGCGCAAGGTATAGGCATAGCGTCGCGCATCGAGTTCCTTGTCCCGGGTCATGTATTCAAACTGGGCCTCGGTGTTGGTGAAGGCATCCAGGTAACGCAGCTCGGTCCCCAGCTGCAGGCCACGCTTGGCCATGACCCGGGGCGTGATGGTGGCATCGTAATTGGGGGCGATGTTCCAGTAATAAGGAATGGAAAAATCGAGACCGGTCCGGGTGCTGGAACCGAAGGTGGGGGCCAGGATGCCCGACTTGCGCTGATTGTTGAGGGGAAAATCCAGGTAGGGGGTGTAGAGAAAGGGAATGTCCTTGAAATACACCGACGTATCGCGGGCCTGCCCCCGGTTCTCGTCGTAGTCCAGCTTGATCTCGCTGCTTTTGGCATACCAGTCCACCTCACCCGGCTTGCAGGTGGAGTAGGTGCCGTTTTCGATGCGGAACTGGTTTTCCCCTTCGAAATGAATGCGTTCCGCCTGGCCGTAGGCCGTGCTCTGGCGCGGAGGCAGCGCCGGCAGGGCGGGCGCCATCCCCGGCGCGGGGGATCGGCGGTTGTTCTGGCTGCCCACCATGCGGCGGATCTGGTATTCCGCCTGGTCAAAATAGCCGATCTGATCGGCCATCCGCAGCTTGAGATAGGGGCCGCTGAGGGTGACGCCTTCCTGGGTCAGGCGGACATGGCCTTCCGCCTCCACTTCGTCTTCCACATTGTGATGGGTGATCCGGTCGGCAAACAGCAGGGTGTCGGCCTTGCGTAATTCGGCGGTGCCCTCGGCCTTGCTCGAGGTATCCGACTGACCTTCGATCTGGTCGGCAATCAGGAAGGAGGGGCGGGCCTCCTTGCTCTTGGGCGGGATGGGCCGCATGCGGCGGCTCTGGCGCAAGACCAGCGGGGTTGCAACCTGGCTGTCGCGATATTCATCCGCCTGCGGGTCGAGCAGGATCGGCACCAGCCGGGAAGGCTCCTGGTCGGCGGGGGCCTGGCTTTCAAGCGGGATGACCGGCGTCGCCTGGGCCATCTGGCTGCCGGAAAAGAGGCAGGCAAACAGAAGGTGCAGGGGGCGGCGGGGGGATCCGGTCATGAAGTGAGCGTCTGCTTGCGGGGCTTGAGGGGAAAAAAAGCAGGCCGGCGGCGGTGCTAGAATCGCGGCATTTTACATCGAACCCCTCCCGTCCACATGTCCCGCGACAAAGAACTGCAAGAATGGGTGGCGGCCCGCCTCGCGCCCCGCTACCCCCATGCCGAAATCGGCATCGCCCCAGCCTCTAGCGACGCCAGCTTTCGCCGCTATTTCCGCTTGACCCTGCCCGATGGCAGCACCCGCATCCTGATGGACGCCCCGCCCGACAAGGAGGACTGCCGCGCCTTCGTGCACGTGGCCGGGCTTCTGGCCGAGGCGGGCCTTCATGCCCCGAAAGTGGAAATCGCCGATCTCGAAAACGGCTTTTTGCTACTCACCGACCTCGGCCGCATCGGCTATCTGGCCGCTTTCCAGGCCGAGCCGGGCCTGGCCGATGCCCTGATGCGTCCAGTGCTGGACGTGCTGGTGCGCTGGCAGCGGGCCTCCCGCCCCGGCGTGCTGCCCCCCTACGACGCCGCCCTGCTGCGCCGGGAGCTGGAGCTGTTCCCGGAATGGTTCATCGATCGCCACCTGGGCCGAGAACTGAACGACAAGGAGCGGCAGATCCTGGACACCACCTTCTCGCTCCTGATCGAATCAGCCCTGGCCCAGCCCCAGGTGTTCGTGCATCGGGACTTCATGCCCCGCAACCTCATGGTGGTGGAGAGCGAAGCCCGGCTCACCCCCGGCGTGCTCGACTTCCAGGACGCGGTCTATGGCCCCATCACCTACGATGTCGTCTCCTTGTTCCGGGACGCTTTCATCTCCTGGGAGGAGGAGCAGGAAATCGACTGGGTGGTGCGCTACTGGGAAAAGGCGCGGGACGCGGGCCTGCCCGTGCCTGCCGATTTCGGCGAATTCTGGCGGGCCTACGAGTGGATGGGCCTGCAGCGCCACCTGAAAGTGCTGGGCATCTTCTGCCGCCTCAACTACCGCGATGGCAAGGCACACTACCTCACCGACCTGCCCCGCTTCATCGGCTATGCCCGCAAGGTGGCGGGCCGCTACCTCGCCTTGAAGCCCCTATTGATCCTGCTCGACGCGCTGGAGGGGAAAGCCGTGGAAGCGGGCCTAACCTTCTGAAGCCGATTCCATGCGCGCCATGATCCTCGCCGCGGGCCGCGGCGAACGCCTGCGCCCCCTCACCGACCACACCCCCAAGCCGCTCCTGGCCGTGGGCGGCAAACCCCTGATCGTCTGGCACCTGGAGCGTCTGGCCCGGGCCGGCTTTCGCGAAGTGGTGATCAACCTCGCGCATCTGGGCGAGCAGATCCCCGCCGCCCTGGGCGACGGCGCCTCATGGGGGCTAAAGATCC
>NZ_JBASOH010000110.1:0-36669 GCF_049658005.1 Azovibrio sp.
TCTTGCCGCAGGCCTGGCAGCGCAGCCGCTTGGTGTCGATGCCGATGCCCACGCGCTTGCCGTGCAGGGGCAGGTCCTTGAATACCTGCTCGCGGGTGCCCCACGAGGTCAGGCGGTCGGACTGGCAGTGCGGGCAGGCAGCCGTCAGGTCCACCGGCTCGGCGGTGACGCGGTAGTCGTGGTCGGATTCCTCCACCCGCAGCACCCGGTACTGCGGCAGGTTCAGGATGTTGGCGGGCATGGTCAGGCCCGCCGCATGTATTCAAAGAGGTGATCGCTGTAAGCGGTACTGCCATTGCAGCCAAACGGTTCGGCAAACTCATGCAGGACGATCAGTGAAGCAGCACGCCCATCCATCGGGAAGAACGCCCCTTGCGGCTCACAGTACATCTCGAAGTCTCCCTTCGTCTCGCGCCTTGGCATATTGCGTCTGGAGTTCTGGGGCAAGCCCGGAAACCAAGGCTCGCACATCGTCTTGCTTTACCTTCGTCACAGCACCCGGACTGTGCTGGCAGATCACGTCTGCGACATCCGAAGGTTCTTGCCCATGCTCCGCGATGCTTTCGACGATGGTCTTTCGCTCGACATCGGCCCAGTTCACGCCATCAGCGCCATGCGCCTTGATGGCCTCGGTGGCGTGCTGCCAGAAGGTGCGTGCTGCTCCGGCACGCTTTTCCAGACGCGGCAGTTCGGCCAATCGCAGAGCCGCGATCCGCTCGCTTTCGACCTCGCGAGCCAAAACGAGCGCATCCCGCAGATTCAACTTCAACATGGCCTGACCGCCGACGTAACCCGCCAAGGCGCTTGTGGCGCGATGCTCGATCTCGTCAGCGCTCGTCAGGCCGAGGCGAACCAAGGCGGCAATGTCCTCTTTGTCGTGGTCGGCGAACCGGGCGATCTTGCTGACGGCCAGATCAACAGGAGAAAGGACATGAACACGAATTTGCTCCATACCGAGGTCTACGGGGATGGAGTCATCCCGATAGTCCTCGTGCATCAAAGCAAAGGTCGAGTTGTAGTTGGTGTCGAGATAGACAACCTGCTGAGTGCCATCTTCAAGAGTCACCTCAACCATCAGATCGTTCGGAAGGAAAACGCGCCCTCCGAATTCCGCGTCCACATCGGTCGTGACGCGAGTGGCCGTGTAGAGATGGACCGCCATTCCCCCAGCCAAGTAGACATTCACCGGGTTGCGCAGCGAGAGCCGTTCCTCAAGTTGCTTGAACAGCTCTCGCAGACCTTTCGCCAATGCAGTGCGGGTATGAAAGGCTGGATTCGTCGCCATGGATTCAATGCCCGTGGAATCGGTGACTGAGCATGTCGCGCAGGCGAGGCAGGCTCAGAACCCAGCCTTTCCTGACGACATCCGCTGGTGCCAGCCTGTCATTCGGGTGTGAGGCGAAGTACCGTTCGCTCGCCTGCATCAAGCGCAGCGACTCACCGGGGAAGCGGGACCGGACGACCATCGCGGCCAAGCGGAACACATTGGCCTCGCGTTGGTCTTGCGCCGATTGCTCGGCCTCCCGAGCGACGACAGTGCACCGGGTAAGCAATGCTGATTCAGCATCTCTGGCCGTCATTGCACCCACCTCCGCCACAACAAGAATTTACGATTTTCGATAGCACATCTGTACAGTGAAGCGACGATGTTTGCATCACTGTTTTACGACTTCTGGCTGGCGTGACATACATCAGCCCATTGTTGGCGCCCACCCACTTTTACGAATAGCCATGAAAATTTGCCGTTCGAATAGCCTGGCAGTTTAGCAGAGCGCATGAAAAACGGCCCGCATGGGGGCCGTCGGGGAGGTTCCGGAAGCCGAGGTCAGCCTGCCAGCAGGGCCTTGATCTGATCCAGAGTGGAAGGATCATCGATGGTGGTCAGATCGCCGGGATCGCGCCCCTCGGCCAGGGCCTGCAGGGAACGGCGCAGCATCTTGCCGGAACGGGTCTTGGGCAGGCCGGTGACGAAATGAACGCGCCCCGGACGGGCGATGGCGCCCAGGGAATCGTCCACCACCTTGAAGACTTCCTTTTCCAGCTCGGCCCGCTGCTCCGCCGTGGCGATCCGGGAGGCATCCTTGACCACGGCAAAGGCGATGGGAATCTGGCCCTTGATCTTGTCTTCGACGCCCACCACGGCCACTTCGGCGATGGCGTTGTGGCCCTGGATGGCTTCCTCGATTTCGCGGGTGCCGAGGCGGTGCCCGGCGACGTTGATCACGTCATCGGTACGGCCGAGGATGTAGAAGTAACCCTCTTCATCCTTGATCGCCCAGTCAAAAGAGGAATAGACCAGCGGGTCCTTGAACAAGGAGAAGTAGGTGCTGATGAAGCGCTCGTCCTGCCCCCAGACGGTGGAGAGGCAGCCGGGCGGCAGCGGCGGCACCACGGCGGCGATGCCCTTTTCGTTGGCTTCGCACTCGGAACCATCTTCGCGATAGATCTTGAGGTTGTAGCCATAGACCGGAAAGCTGGGGGAGCCGAACTTGAGCTTGGTCTTTTCCACGCCGTGACAGGCGGCCAGCATGGGCCAACCGGTTTCGGTCTGCCAGTAGTTGTCGATCACGGGTTTGCCCAATTCGCCCATGATCCATTCGTGCGTCGGCTGGTCGAGGGGCTCACCGGCCATGAACAGGTGCCGCAGGCTGGAGATGTCGTATTTGTGCAGATAGGCCGGGTCCTGCTTCTTGAGCACCCGCGCCGCCGTGGGGGAGGAGAACATGACGGAGACCTGGTAGTCCTGGACGATCTTCCACCAGATGCCGGGATCGGGACGCAGCGGCGTGCCTTCGTACATGATCGTGGCCATGCCGGCGAGCAGGGGGGCGTAGATGATGTAGGAGTGCCCGACCACCCAGCCGATGTCGGAGGTGGTAAAGAAGGTCTCGCCCTCGTTGCCGCAGTAGATGTGCTGGATGCTGGAGGCCAGGGCCACGGCGTAGCCGCCAGTGTCCCGCTGCACGCCCTTGGGCTTGCCGGTGGTGCCGGAGGTGTAGAGGATGTAGGAAGGTTCGGAGGATTCCAGCCATTCGCAGGGCACCCGGGCGTCCAGGAAGCGCTCGCGCAGGCTGGCGTAATCCACATCCCGGCCTTCGACCCGGTTGAATCCGGAGTCCAGGCCGCGATCGACCATCAGCACCTTGGGCGGCTTGTGCCCGGCGATGTCGATGGCGTCGTCCAGCAGATGCTTGTAGGGCACAGCCTTGCCGCCGCGCATGCCGGCCTCGGCGGAAACGATCAGGGCCGGCTGGGCATCGTCGATGCGGGTGGCGAGGGAACCGGAGGCAAAGCCGCCGAACACCACGGAATGAATGGCACCGATCCGGACACAGGCCAGCATGGCGAAGCAGGCTTCGGGAATCATGGGCATGTAGATCAGGACGCGGTCACCCTTTTTGACGCCCAGGCTCTGGTAGATCGCGGCCATGCGCTCGACTTCGCGCTGCAGCTCGGCATAAGTGTAGATCCGCTCTTCGTTGGTCTCGGTGGAGACGTAGATCAGGGCGCGGGCATCGGGACGCCTGGCCGCATGGCGGTCCACCGCGTTGTGGCACAGATTGGTCTTGCCGCCGACGAACCACTTCACAAAAGGCGTGCGGGAATAATCACAAACCTGGGTGAACGGTTCCTTCCAGTCCACCAACCGGGCCTGTTCGGTCCAGAACGCATCCGGATTTTCGATGGAATATTTATGAAATTCTTTGTAAGTCGTCATGAGACTCCCTCTTCCTTGGTGTCATCTGCAAAAAAAATAAAAAGGACTAGTCGGGTTGTTGCTGCTCCCGATCTGCCAGACGGTTCTTCAACACATCCAGGGGAAATTCCACCCCCAGTTCCTGCTGCAACAGTTGCAGCATGGGCAGCAATTGCCGCCCCAGCCGCCCCAGTTGTTTGACGACGGCTTCGGGACGCTGGTCACGCAATAATTCAAGGGCCTGATTCATGGTCAGGGGCAGCGCCGGCACCTGCCCGGCCAGATCGCCGGACTCGGTACGATTGCCGCCTGCCGCCATGGCAGCGTCCATCCGCGTCGCCGCCAGCGTCAGCAGGCTGCTGGCGGAAATGACCCGGTCCACCGGCACGCTGGCAACCCCGACGCTCATGGTCAGCGCCAGGCGCTTGCCACCCGTGGAAACCACCGAATCGGCCACGGCCCGGCGCACCCGGTCAGCAAAGGCAATGCAGGCCCCTGGCGCAGTCCCTGGAGAGACAATCGCAAAACGGCCATCCTCAAAATGGCCGAGACTGTCTTCCCGGCGGATCTTGCCCGCCACCAGTCGAGCGAATCTCACCCCCATTTCCGCCACCCTGGCTTCGCCGATCTGCTCGACCAGGGCCGGATAACCATCGAAACCGATCACCATGACACTGGCCTCGCCGTGGTGGCGAAAAGCATGAGAAAGCGCCTGGGCCGCCTGCAGCTCGATATATTTGCGGGTAAACAATCCGGTTCCCGCGTCCTGAACCTGCTGGGTCCGCGCCTCTTCCAGGCTCTTCCGGGTCATGGCGTGCTGTAGCAGATGCCCCAGGCGGGTCTTCAACTCCACCGCATTGATCCCCTTGTCGATGAAATCAGAAACGCCAAGCCGCTCCGCCCGTGCCAGCACCTCCTGATCCTCCTCGCCGGAAATCAGGACAAAGGGAATATCACGCAGACGGGCGAGTTTGCAGGCCCGTACCCGTTCCAGGAGGCCAAAGCCATCCAGCACCGGCATCTGCAGATCCGAGATGACGGCAGCGATGGTGTGGTCCAGCACCAGCGTCTGCCAGGCTGCCTCTCCATCCCCCTCTTCCTTCACTTCATAGATCCCCTTCAGGTGCCGGGCCAGTGAGGCACGTACCATGCGGGAATCATCAACGATCAGAACGCGCGGCAAATCAGCCATGGTCCAACACTCCCCTGCCCAGCAAAGGCAGCATCAGACCCGGGGATATCGTCGCATAATTCATGATTACGAATTATAAACAGCAATTGCGCCCCAGGTGCCATGCCATTGAGTGGTTTACAAAACATGAGTATTCGCCTAAATTGCGACCCCATGTCGAAGCCCTTCAAATCTCTCGCCCTGATTCTGACGCTTGCCACAATGGCTTCCTACAGCACCACAGGCAGTGCCGAGCCAGTGCGCCAGAACGATGAAAAATCCTTTTTCGAACGTTACTCCAATGCGGCCCAGGATGTCATCCTGAAAGGGCTGGAGCTAGTTGGCATCAATTACCGCATGGGCGGCAATGATCCGGACAGTGGCCTGGACTGCAGCAGCTATGTTCAGATCGTCTACCGCGAAGCGGCCGGGCTGGTCCTGCCTCGCACGGCCAGGGAACAGGCCATGCACGGGGAAGAAGTCGACAAGTCAGAACTCAAACCGGGTGACCTGGTGTTCTTCAACACCATGCGCCGAGCCTTTTCCCACGTCGGCATTTATCTGGGTGACAATTATTTCCTCCATGCCCCCCGGGCCGGCAGTGCCGTGCGAGTCGAAAGCATGCAGAACAGCTATTGGGTGCAGCGTTACAACGGCGCCCGTCGGGTGATTGACTAGCCCCCTGCCCTGCACGCCAGGAACCACCCTCGCGGGTGGTTTTTTTTCGCCCGAAGTTTTCCCGATTTTTCCCCGATTGACGGGTTCTTGACAATCATTATCATTTACACCGTCGATCAAGCCCTTTAGAATCACGGCCTGTCCTTCCAAAACGCTACGACGGAGTCCCTCTGATGTCATCCAAAATCCCCTTGCTGACCATGCTTCTGGCGTTTACTGCGCCTGGCGCCCAGGCCCAGGAAACGGTGCTCAACCTGTATTCTGCCCGCCATTACCAGACCGACGAAAATCTCTACACCCATTTCACCCAGCTGACCGGCATCAAGATCAACCGCATCGAAGGCAAGGAAGACGAGTTGCTGGAACGGATCAAGAATGAAAGTACCAACAGCCCCGCCGACGTATTGCTGACCGTGGATGCCGCCCGCCTGGCTGCCGCCCACGAACTGGGGCTGTTTGCCCCGGTCAAGTCCAAGACCCTGGAAACCCGGATCCCCGCCTATCTGCGCACCGACGACTGGTTCTCCTTCTCCAGCCGGGCCCGGGTCATCGTCTATAACAAAGCCACTATAAAAGCCGGGCAGGTCCGGAACTACGCCGACCTGGCCAACCCCGCCCTCAGGAATCAGGTTTGTATCCGTTCCGGCTCCCACCCCTACAACCTGTCCCTGATGGCTTCGATCATCGCTCACGAAGGTGAGCAGAAGGCTGAAGCCTGGGCCAGGGGCCTGGTTGCCAACTTTGCCCGTGCGCCCAAGGGAGGCGACACCGACCAGATCAAGGCTGTGGCGGCCGGCGAGTGTGGGGTAGCCCTTGCCAATTCCTATTACGTGGCCCGCCTGATGCGTTCCGACAAGGCCGATGACAAGAAGACCATGGCCGCCGTTGGCATCATCTGGCCGAACCAGACGACTTCCGGGACCCACATCAATGTCTCCGGCGGCGGCATGCTGAAGTACGCGCCACACAAGGAAGCCGCCGTGAAATTCCTGGAATACCTGGCCAGCGATGAAGCCCAGCGCTACTTTGCCGAGGGCAATAACGAATGGCCGGTAGTCGCCAGCGTCAAGGTCAGGAACCCTGCCCTGGATAGCCTCGGCACCTTCAAGATGGACACCTTGCCCGTGGGTTCCCTGGCCATGTACCGGGCCAAGGCCCAAGTCATTTTTGACCGGGTCGGCTTGCGCTGATCGTCCCCCGGAACCCCGCAAGACCTTCCCCCACCTGGCGGGGGTTTTTATTTGTGCTTTATTTGCGGCGACTGGCAATCTGGCGCGACAGGACGATCAGGGGAAGCAGGCCCACCACCACAATCGCCAGGGCGGCGGTCGAGGCTTCAGCCAGTCGTTCATCGGCCGCCAGGGTATAGGTCTGGGTGGCCAGGGTATCGAAATTGAAGGGGCGCATCACCAGGGTGGCGGGCAGTTCCTTCATCACATCCACGAACACCAGCAGGCCGGCCGTAAACAAGCTGCCGCGCAAAATCGGTATATGTACCCGCTTCAAGGTGGCAAACTGGCCCAGGCCCAGACTGCGGGAAGCCTCATCCATGCTGGGGGTGATCTTGCCCAGGCTGCTTTCCACGGTTTGCAGGGCCACCGCCAGGAAGCGCACCAGATAGGCATAAATCAGCGCCGCCACGCCGCCGGTCAGGATCAGCCCGGGATTGACCCCGAAACAGCTCTCCCACCTCCCCGCCAGCCAGCTATCCAGGCGGGTGACCGGAATCAGCACCCCCACCGCAATGACTGCCCCCGGGACTGCGTAGCCCAGACCCACTACCCGGTTGAGTCCCTGGGCCAGCAGGGTTTTGGAAAGCCGGGCGCCATAGGCCAGCAGCAGGGCCAGTAGTACCGCCAGCAGCGCCGTCATGCCGGCCAGAAAGAAACTGTTGCCGGCCAGGGTAAAGAAACGGCTGCCGAATTGGGCATCACCATCTAGCAGCGCCATGCGCAGCAACAATCCTGCCGGCAGCAAGAACCCGAGCACCAGGGGCAGGCAGCACATGAGAAATGCCAGCAGCGCAGCGCCCCCCTTGAGATGCTGCCCCGGCATGGGCCGATTACGGCCCGTGGTGTTGTTGTAGCGGGCCCGGCCCCGGGAAGTGCGCTCCAGCATCACCAGCAGGATCACGAAGCCGAGCAGCACCGCCGACAACTGGGCCGCAGCAGTCCGGTCGCCCAGAGAAAACCAGGCCCGGTAGATGCCGGTGGTAAAGGTATCGACACCGAAATAGGCCACGGTACCGTAATCAGCCAGGGTTTCCATCAGGGCCAGGGCGACGCCGGCGGCAATCGCCGGCCGGGCCAGGGGGAGGGACACCCGGAAAAATGCCCGCCAGGGCCCCACGCCCAGGGTCAGGGCCGCTTCCAGCATGCCACTCGCCCGCTCCAGAAAAGCATTGCGGGCCAGCAGATAGACATAGGGATAGAGCACGAACACGAACATGCCCACCGCTCCTCCGAGGGTGCGCACATCCGGGAACCAGTAGTCGCTGCGGCTCCAGCCAAAATACTCCCGCAACCCTGTCTGCACCGGGCCCACGAACTGGAGCAGGTCGGTATAAAGATAAGCCATCACATAGGCCGGCACCGCCATGGGCAGCACCAGGGCCCATTCGAAAACGCGCCGTCCGGGAAATTCGTGCATGGCGGTCAGCCAGGCCGTCGCCACCCCCAGCAAGGCAACACCGGTCGCAACGCCCAGGCAGAGCCAGAGGGAATTGCTGATGTAGCGCCCCAGTACCGTATCAAGCAGATGGCTCCAGGTGGCGCCGGTTCCTCCTGCCAGCAGATTGAGGCCGACACTGATGACCGGCAGCGCCGCCAGGGCGGCAATCAACAGGGGGAAAATCAGGAAAGGGGAAAAGTTGCGCATGCATGAGCTCTCGCGGAGTTGCGAATTATAATCGACACTCTACAAAGGACTTGCCGCCATGGCCCAACTCGAAATCATCGATCTCGTTCAGCGCTACGGCACCCAGACCGTGGTGCAGAACGTCAGCCTGGCAGTCGAAGCCGGCCGGATTGCCTGTCTGCTGGGTCCCTCGGGCTGCGGCAAAACCACGCTGTTGCGCTGCATTGCCGGATTTGAAGAAGTGGCCGGCGGCGAAATTCGCCTGCAGGGCGCCAGCGTCAGCCGCCCCGGCTTTCGTCTCCCCACGGAAAAACGCCGGATCGGCATGGTATTCCAGGACTACGCCCTGTTCCCCCATTTGACGGTGGAACAGAACGTGGCCTTCGGCCTGGGCAGCCAGGGCGCGGCTGAAAAACTGGAACGGGTCAATCACCTGCTGACCCTGGTGGGCCTTTCCGGCCAGGGCCACAAGTTTCCCCATGAACTTTCCGGTGGTCAGCAGCAGCGGGTCGCCCTGGCCCGGGCCCTGGCCCCCCGGCCGGAACTGATCCTGCTCGACGAGCCCTTCTCCAACCTGGACGTGGATCTGCGCGAACGCCTCTCCCTGGAGGTGCGTGACATCCTCAAGCGGGAAGGCTCCACCGCCATCCTGGTCACCCACGACCAGTACGAAGCCTTTGCCATGGCCGATGAAATCGGCATCGTCGCCGAAGGCCGCATCCAGCAATGGGACACCCCCTACACGCTGTACCACCAGCCCGCCAACCGTTTCGTGGCCGACTTCATCGGCCAGGGAGTGCTGGTGCCCGGCCAGGTCATCGGCGAGCATCAAGTCCGGATCGCCCTGGGCGTGCTGGATTCCGTTGCGCCGGTGGAATGCAGCAAGGGTTGCGGCACCTGCAATGGCAAGCGCCCTGACCACAGCTGCAATGTGGATGTACTGCTGCGTCCGGATGACGTGATTCACGACGATGCCAGCGCTACCCGGGCCAAGGTGCTGAACAAGGCCTTCCGGGGCGCCGATTTCCTTTACACCCTGGAACTGGCCGGCGGCACCCGGGTTTTGTCCCTGGTTCCCAGCCACCATGACCATGCCCTGGGTGAAGAAATCGGTATCCGCCTGGATGTAGACCATGTGGTGGCTTTCAAATCCCATCCGGCCCCGGACCTGCCGGCCAGCCGGATGCTCAGCCTGGCCGGGTGAATTGCCATGATCCCCTGGCTGGAAGAAGATGCCCCCTTCCCTCCCCTGGCGCGAGCCCTGACCGATCCGAATGGCCTCCTGGCTGCCGGAGCCGGACTTTCGGCGGCGCGCCTGCTGGACGCCTACCGGCAGGGCATCTTTCCCTGGTTTTCCGATGGCCAGCCGGTACTCTGGTGGAGCCCGGACCCGCGCATGGTTCTATTCCCGGAGGAATTCCGTCTCTCCCGTTCCCTGGCCAAGACCCTGCGCCAAGGCCAGTTCCAGGTCAAACTGGATAGCGCCTTTTATCGCGTCATCGCGGCCTGCGCCCAGACCCCCCGGCCCGGACAAAACGGCACCTGGATCACCGACGGGATTCGGGCCGCCTACGGTGAACTCCATGAACTCGGCTACGTCCATTCAGTCGAAACCTGGATGGATGGCAAGCTGGTCGGGGGGTTGTATGGAGTTGCGCTGGGCGGCATGTTTTATGGAGAATCCATGTTTTCCTGGCGTACCGATGCTTCCAAGATCGCCTTTGCCCACCTGATCCGTTACTTGCAGCAGGAAGGATTCGGCATGATCGACTGTCAGATGAAAACCGGACACCTGGCCTCCCTGGGCGCCCGTGAAATTCCCCGTGACCAGTTCATTGCCCGCCTGCAGCAGTTGTCGGAGCTTCCCATGCCTCCTGCCCGATGGCCCCAAGCGGGTGCAGCGTTCACCTGGAATTCATGAGCATGTCCGCCCTCAACGACTCCCGCCTCCCCTTCTCGCTACTGCAGTTCTACACCACCTCCAACTACCCCTGCAGCTACCTGGCAGACCGGGAGGCCCGCTCCCAGGTAGCCACCCCGGCCCACCTGATCGATACGCCCATCTACAGTCAGTTGGTACATGCCGGTTTTCGCCGTAGCGGCCTGTTCACCTATCGCCCCTGGTGCGATGGCTGCCGGGCCTGCACCCCGGTACGACTCCCGGTGGACCGGCTCCAGCTCACGCGCAGCCAGCGCCGGGCCTTGAAAAAACACTCGTACCTCGAGGCCCGGGAAATGCCGCTACTCCCCAATGACGGACACTACGAGCTCTACGTCCGCTACCAGGCCCGGCGCCACCCCGGCGGCGGCATGGACGACGACAGCCGTGAGCAATACGCCCAGTTCCTGCTCGAAAGCCAGGTGGATACCCGCCTGATCCAGTTTTCCGAAGCCGGCAAGGTCCTCATGGTCAGCATCATCGATGTGCTGGATGACGGGATTTCCTCCGTCTACACGTTCTTCGACCCGGACATCCCCGGCGCCGCCCTGGGCACTTACAACATCCTCTGGCAAGCCCAGCTCTGCCAGAGTCTCGACCTCCCCTACCTGTATCTGGGCTACTGGATCAAGGAAAGCCCCAAGATGGCCTACAAGGGTAACTTTCGCCCCATCCAGGGCTACATCGAGGGCATCTGGCGCGATCTCTCCCCCCGTGAGCTGGACCTTTAGCCCCGATACGGTTGGGATACCTACCCTCCGGGGCGTGGGTTCGCAGGGTTGTTCCGGTTGGGTTCCCTGATTAAAAAATGGCTCCCGCAGGAGCCATGCCAGGGATAAAGAGGCGATGAACTTAGCCGCGCACACCCTTGGCGCGCTGCAACTGCCGCACCGCCGCTGCCAGGGCGTCCAGGTCGGCCTGGGTGTTGTACAGCGCCAGGGACGGCCGCACCGTGGCCTCGACGCCGAAGCGGCGCAGGATGGGCTGGGCGCAGTGATGGCCGGAACGCACGGCGATGCCTTCCCGGTTGAGCGCCGCGCCCACTTCCTCGGTCTTGTAGCCTTCGAGCACGAAGGAGAGTACCCCGGCCTTGTCCGCCGCCTTGCCGATCAGCCGCAGGCCCGGAATGTCTTCCAGCAGGCGGGTGCCATAGCGCAGCAGGTCGTGCTCGTGCCGGGCGATGTTGTCGATGCCGACCCGCTCCACATATTCCAGGGCCGCCCCCAGGCCCACGGCGTCGGCGATGTTGCCGGTACCGGCCTCGAAACGGGCCGGTGCAGCGTGGTACAGGGTCCGCTCGAAAGTCACGTCGCGGATCATGTTGCCGCCGCCCTGCCAGGGCTCGGTGGCATTGAGCAGCGCTTCCTTGCCATAGACCACGCCAATGCCCGTGGGGCCGAACACCTTGTGACCGGAAAAGACGAACCAGTCGCAATCCAGGGCCTGCACGTCGGCACGCAGGTGGGAAACCGACTGGGCCCCGTCCACCAGCACCTTCGCCCCCTGGGCATGGGCCAGCCGCACCATCTCCCGGGCCGGGGTGATGGTGCCCAGGGCGTTCGACACCTGGGTGAAGGACACCAGCCGGGTGCGGGGACCGAGCAGCCGTTCATATTCCTCCAGGCGCACCTGGCCCAGGTCATCCACCGGCGCCACCTTCAGCACCGCCCCGGTCTGGGCGGCGAGTTGCTGCCAGGGCACGATGTTGGCGTGGTGCTCTAGCCAGGTGATGAGGATTTCATCTCCCGGCTTCAGGTGCTGCCGGCCCCAGCTCTGGGCCACCAGATTGATGCCCTCGGTGGTGCCACGCACGAACACCACTTCATTAGCCGAACGGGCGTTGATGAAACGCCTGACACTCTCCCGCGCCGTTTCGTAGGCATCGGTCGCCCGCGCCGCCAGTTCGTGGGCGGCGCGGTGGATGTTGGAGTTCTCGTGGGTATAGAAATGGCGGATCCGCTCGATGACGCTCTCGGGCTTCTGGGTGGTGGCGGCGTTGTCGAGCCAGATCAGGGGGCGGCCATTGACCCTTTCCTTCAAGATGGGAAAGTCCCGGCGCAGGGCCTGTACGTCAAAAGCCTGGCCCGGCAGGGCCTGGGGGGGCAAAAAGCGCTCATGACCGTAACTGCCCGGCACCTCAATGCCAGGCGCAAACGGCGGCTCAGCCTCGAGAAAATAGTAAGGCTGGCGCAGTACCTGGCGGCTCCGCTCCACCTGTTTCACATAAGCCGCCAGGGCTTCGAGCTCGCGCACCCCGGGCAGGGGCACCTCGAAGCGGGGAACGGCCGCCCCCAAGAATGCCTCGGCAGAGGGTGCGGCAGGTGGTGCGGCAGGTGGTGCGGCAGGTGGTGCGGCAGAGGGTGCGGCAAATGACTCGGCAAATGACTCGGCAAAGGGCAGGGCAGAGGGGGGCGTCTGCTGGGCAGGCCCATCGCCCCGCCGGGGCTTGCCGCCGGGCGGGGGCGACTCCTGGCGGGCGCCAATGGACTGGGCGGTAACGGCCTGTCTGGCCAGCTCCGGGCAGGTTTCCCCCGGCACCCAGGTCTGCGGCAGGGCATTGAACAGCTCGCTCGCCAGCCGGGAGAGTTCGGCCTCACCCGGAAAATCTTCCGGCAGCGCCTCTCCCGGCCCGCTGCCCAACCCGGCCAAAGCCACCAGGCCGGCAGGGGGAGTGAGGCTGGAATTACTGGTATTCATGGTGGTACTCATGGTATTTGCCCACTTCGACGTTTTCCAGCACGGCGATGGCGTCTTCGGTCAGCACGGCCAGGGAGCAGTAGAGGGAAACCAGATAGGAGGCGATGGCCCGGTGATTGATGCCCATGAAGCGCACCGACAGACCCTTGCTCTGTTCGCCCGGCAAGTTGGGTTGGTAGAGGCCCACCACGCCCTGGCGGCTCTCGCCGGTACGCAGCAGGATGATGCTGGTCTTGCCATTTTCGATCTTCAGCTTGTCGCTGGGGATCAGGGGAATGCCGCGCCAGGTGATGAACTGACAGCCAAACAGGGAAACCGTGGGGGGCGGCACGCCGCGGCGGGTACATTCCCGGCCGAAGGCGGCGATGGCAGTGGGATGCGCCAGGAAGAAGCCGGGCTCCTTCCAGACCTTGGCGATCAGTTCGTCCAGATCGTCCGGCGTGGGGGTGCCGGTACGGGGCTGGAGGCGCTGGCCGGCGGCGATGTTGTTGAGGAGGCCATATTCCTTGTTGTTGATCAGCTCGCTTTCCTGGCGCTCCTTGATGATCTCGATGGTAAGGCGCAGCTGTTCCTGGATCTGGTTGTGGGGGCTGCTGTAGAGGTCGGAGACCCGGGTGTGCACGTCCAGCACCGTATTCACGGCGGAGAGCATGTATTCCCGGCCCCATTCTTCGTAATCGACGAAGGTCTGGGGCAATTCCCGCTCGTCGCGGCTGGAACAGTCCACGGTCACCCGGGAATCGTCCTTGACCCGGTTGACCCGGTAGATACCCGCCTCCACCGGCACCCAGTGCAGCAGGTGGGTGAGCCAGCGCGGGCTGATGCTGGGCAGCATCGGCACGGTCTTGGTGGCATTGGCCAGGGTACGGGCGGCGACGTCGCCCAGTGCGGTTTGTGCTTCATGAATGTCAGACATGTCGTGTTCCTGTGAGGTGGTGAAAGAAATCAGATGCCCCGCCCGCCTCGAAGACATCGCTGCGGGCCTGGGCCTGGGTAATGTGGCTATTGGGAGGGACGCTACGGGTGAGCCAGACACTGCCGCCGATGGAGGACCCCCGGCCGATGCGGACGCGGCCCAGGATGGTGGCGCCGGCATAGATCACCACGTCATCCTCGACGAGGGGATGACGGGCGCCGCCCTTGATCAGCTCGCCCTTTTCATCGACCAAAAAGCGCTTGGCGCCCAGGGTGACGGCCTGGTAGATGCGCACCCGCTCGCCGATGACGCAGGTCTCGCCGATCACCACTCCGGTGCCGTGGTCGATGAAGAAACTCGCACCGATGCGGGCCCCCGGATGGATATCGATGCCCGTGGTGGAATGGGCGATCTCGGAGATGATGCGGGCCAGGAGCGGCACCCCCAGCCGGTAGAGCTCATGCGCCAGGCGATGGTGGGTGATGGCAGTGATGCCCGGATAGCAGACCAGCACCTCATCGACGCTCCTGGCCGCCGGGTCACCCTGATAGGCGGCGCGGATGTCGGTTTCCAGCAGGCTGCGCACCATCGGCAGGCGGGCGGCAAAATCATGGACGATGGCGGCGGCCTGGGCGCTTTCCTCCCCTGACTCAGAGTCCAGGTTGGCGACGAAGCGCAGTTCCCGGCGCACCTCCTCATACAGCGCCCGCAAGGTATGGTCGAGGGTGTGGCCGACGTAGTAATCCACCCCTTCGTCGGTGAGTTCCGGCGCCCCCAGCCGGTTCGGGAACAGGGCCGCCGCCAGGCCATCGAGAATGTCCACCAAAGCCTTGCGCGAGGGCAGCTTGGGAGGCCGGCCGATGCGCTGCCGGGTCTGCAGGGATTTCACCCGCAGGCTGCGCAGTTCCGCCACGATTCCGTCGATATCGAGGCGCAGGCCGCCCTGGAGGGGCGCTTCCTGTCCGGCGGCAAAGGCGGTCACGGGGTCACCCCGAGGGCTACCCCGGAAGCATCGAACAGGCCCTCGAAGAGCACCGAACTCAGGTAGCGCTCGCCGGAATCCGGCAGTACCACGACGATGGTCTTGCCTGCAAACCCGGGCTGCCGCGCCAGCCGTACCGCCGCCGCCACGGCGGCCCCGGAAGAAATGCCGGAGAGGATGCCCTCTTCCCGCGCCAGGCGGCGGGCAAAGAGGATGGCCTCCTCGTTGCTGACCTGCTCGATCTGGTCCACCAGGGCAAGATCCAGCACATCGGGCACGAAGCCGGCGCCAATGCCCTGAATCTTGTGAGGCCCGGGCTGCAGCGGCTGGCCGTTGCGCTTCTGGGTTAGCACCGGGCTGGCTTCCGGCTCCACCGCCACGGACAGCACCGGTTTTTTCCGGATCTCTTTCAGATAGCGGGAGACCCCGGTGATGGTGCCGCCGGTCCCCACCCCGGAGACGAACACATCGACCTTGCCCTGGGTGTCTTCCCAGATTTCCGGCCCGGTGGTGGCTGCGTGGATGGCCGGATTGGCGGGATTCTTGAACTGCTGCAGCAGCACATATTTGCCCGGATCGGATTCGGCAATCTCGTTCGCCTTGGCAATGGCGCCGGCCATGCCCTTGGCGCCCTCGGTCAACACCAGCCTGGCGCCAAAGGCGATCAGCAGCTTGCGCCGCTCCAGGCTCATGGTCTCGGGCATGGTCAGGGTCAGGGGAATGCCCTTGGCGGCGGCCACGAAGGCAAGCGCAATGCCGGTGTTGCCGCTGGTGGGTTCCACCAGTTCCTTGCCGGGCCCGAGCAAGCCACGCTGTTCGGCGTCTTCCACCATGGCGGCGCCGATCCGGCACTTGACCGAGTAGGCCGGGTTGCGGGCCTCGATCTTGGCCAGCACCACGGCCCCCGCGCCATCGGTGATGCGGTGAAGACGGATCAGGGGGGTATGCCCGATGGACTGGGCGTTGTTGTCATACAAGCTCATGGAAACCTCCAGTCGAGTGACAGCCGGAACAAAAAGATGATCCGCGCTGTAGAGAACTGGAAGGCAATTTAGCGGATCAAACCGCAAACCCTAACGACGAAATCCTTCTAAGCTTTTCAATCCCGATTGAATAAGCCGGACCTGCCCGAGGGTTCTCCCGAAAACAGCCCCTCATCAAAGACCCTCCCCATCCTGAGGTGGGGCGCTTGCCTCTCGATGAAGTCCAGTGGCCTTGCCCGGACCCCTCTCGCCGCCATTCATCCTGTTTCCGGCAGCTGCGCTCAGATAAAGCCGCGCAACGCTGAACTGGCAGCCACTTTCAACGAATTAGCAGGCGTCACCCGATGGGTGCAGCCAAAAGGCGAGAAAAAGTGGTGCTGACGCAGGCCCTGCAGGCCATGGGGGTGGACCCGCCGGGCGCCCGAACGGAGGCCATCACGAGCCGCGCCTTGCTGCTGGCCGGGGTAGGCCGGGCGGTCAGGATGCCGGACAGACCACGCTGCACTTGACGCCGCTGCCTGCCATACAAGGCAGACGCGGGAATATGCTCATGCATATTTCTTCGTTCCCCCCCGCAGCCCGCCCGGGCAAACTCGCCGGCACAACAACAATGCCATCCCCTATTCCGGCCTTTATTCCGGCCTTTATTCCGGCCTTTATTCCGGCCTTTATTCCGGCCTTTATTCCGGCCCCTGTTCCGGCCCCTGTTCCGGCCCCTGTTCCGGCCCCTGTTCCGGCCCCTGTTCCGGCCCCGAAGGAAACATCATGCCCCTCACCGATCTGGTTCGTTATCTGAACGCCCGCAGCCAGGGCCATACCCCTGCCCTGCAGCCCCCGGCGCCCTTTTTTGCCCAGCAGGGCAAGGTGCTGGCCCACTTTGCCAATCTGCAACTCGGTTCCCTGTTCCTGCCCATCGTCGAGACTGCCACGGGTCAGGTGCATGGACACGCCGCCCGCCTGCAGGCCTTCAGCCTGAACGGCAGGGCCGCGCTCGAACCCCATGCCGTGTTCGTGCTGCCTTCCGATGATGCGGAATTCATCTACCTGGACCGGCTGGTGCGCACCCTGCACGCGCTCAACTACCTGACCCATCAGGTGCGCGGCAATCTGCTACTCACGGTGCATCCCCGCCATGTGCTGAGCGTGCCCGCCGACCACGGCCTGGCCTTCGAGGAACTGCTGCGCCCTTGCGGCCTGATCCCGGAACAGATCACTCTGGAACTGGACATCGACGGCATCGAGGCCAAGGCACATCTGGAGCAGGCGGTCGCCAATTACAAGCAGCGTGGCTACCGCATCGCCATTCACCGCTTTGGCCGGGTGAATCTGGATTACGAACAGCTGGCGCGCCTCGAACCTTGCATCGTGCGCCTCGACCCGAGCCTGCTGGAATCGCCGCAGCAACTCGAAGCCGCCACCCGGCGCATTCAGGCGCTAGGCGCCCTGACCCTGATCGAAGGCGTGGATACCAAGGCTCTGCGCCAGGGCGCCCAGGCTTCCAGCATCGACCTGCTCCAGGCTCACGCCCCCCTGCGCCGGCTGATCCGGGGGGAAAACGAGGCAGATCCCGCCACGCCTGCACCCTGGCAGCCAACTTGCCTCCCGTTCCAGCAACTCGATGCCGCCTGAATCCTGACAGGCCGGGAGCAGAACGCGAGGCCAAGCACGGTAGGACGATGGATCCGGGCCCCGGCAAGCGGAGCGCGCTGGCTTGTGGAGCATGGCACGGTCGGCGCTGGCTGCCAGCGCTGGCAGCGAGAAAAGCCGGCGGGCTCTGGACCCTCGATGCGCCGTGCGGGAAGGCGAGCGTTACTGGACCGTTACTGGAATGCGGCCGGAAGGTGGCCGGAAGGTGGCCGGAAGGTGGCCATTATCTGCCCCACCTGGGCCAAAATGCCCTGGCCTTCTGCCGGGCCAATCACGCGTCGGGGCGCTGCACCGGTTCATTTATCCGGCTATAAAGCACGATGCCGAAATAAAGGCCCAGCGCAAACACGCCTGCGGGCAGGAACCCGCCCCCCAAGCCCACCAGGGCCGGTCCCGGGCAGATGCCGGAAAGCCCCCAGCCGATGCCGAACAACACACTTCCCAGCACCAGCTTCCGATCCACCCCGGTCCGGGCCGGCAGTTCCAGAGGCAGTCCCAGCCAGGTGCGGGAATGATGCCTGGCCCAGAAGAAGCAGGGCATGGCCACGCTGATCGCGCCGGCCATGGTGAACGCCAGGGAAGGGTCCCAGGCCCCGCCAATATCAAGAAAACCGAGCACCTTGGCCGGATTGCTCATGCCGGACAGCAGCAGTCCCAAGCCAAAAATGAGGCCCGCCAGGAGGGCCAGCAGAATCGTCATGACGCGCCCCCCAACAGGTGGCGCAGGGCCACCGTCACCATGGCGCTGCCCATGAAGATCGACACGGCCGCCAGGGAGCGCGGCGAGAGGCGCGCCAGGCCGCACACGCCATGGCCGCTGGTGCACCCATTGGCCATGCGGGTGCCATAGCCCACCAGCAGGCCCGCCACGGCCAGCACCAGCCATTGCCGGGGATGGGTGATCTCGAATTCGGGAAAAACCGGGACTTCCGGCGTCAGCGCCTGGAGGAGCCAGGGACTCAGCAGCAGCCCGAGGATAAACGCCCAGCGCCAGCCATTGCCGGGCTCCCGGGACTGGAACATGGCGGCAAAAATGCCGCTGATCCCGGCGATCCGGCCCAGCCCGGTCACCAGCAAGCCGGCGGACAGACCTATCAATCCGCCGCCGGCGAGTGCCGTCCAGGGGGTGAATTGCAGCCAATCGATGCTCATGTGAATGCCCATTCCGGCTCGGCCTCAAAAAATTGCTGCGCCCCGGCATCCCGCACCGGCTGACGCCAGAGCTCGGCGGCCGGGCGCGCATAGAAAAACCCCTGCAGCCAGTCGGCCCCGGCATCTACTGCCAGATCATGCTGGGTCCGGTTTTCGATGCCCTCGCACACGGCCAGGGCACCCAGCTCATGGATGATCTCGACCAGCTTGGGCAAGACCCGCCGCACCCGGGGATTGGCTTCTGCCTGCAGCATCAGGGAACGGTCCAGCTTGATGATGTCCGGGTTGAGACGCCAGAGCCGGTCGAAATTGGAATGTTCGCAACCGAAGTCGTCGATGGCGACCCGGTAGCCCCGGCTGCGATAGCCGGCCACCGCCTCCTGCAGCCGTTCCAGATCGTCGATGCGCGCCTCCAGGATTTCCAGGACGATGCGCTCCGGCGTCAGGCCGCAGACCTTGAGCAGCGACTCGAAGGTCTGGCCGTGATTGGAGGCAGCCAGCAGATGCCGCCCCTCGATGTTCAGAAACAGATCACCCGGGAGGGCCTGGCGCACGAAGTTGCCCGCATGCACGACCCGGCAGAGGCGATCGAGAAACAACATTTCTTCCGGACAGCTGGGAAAACCGAAGACGTCGGCGGGCTGCAGGGGCTGCCCCTCCCGGTCGGTCGCCCGCAACAGGGCTTCATGCGCGATGCTCTGGCCGGCACGACCGGGGAACAGGGGCTGAAAAACGCTTTTCAGCTCCACCCCCTTGAAACGGCCCCGCACCTCCCCGGCCAGAAGGCGCAGGCAGGAATCGTCCTGCTCCTCACTGCGGACAGCATCGAAATAGCGCAACAAGGTATTCACCGCAGACTCGACTTCCATGGTTCAGATCCCTCCAGATGATCCGCTTGCGCACCGCCCGCGTTTTGTTGCGTGTTTTGTTGCGCGTTTTGTTGCGTGTATTGTCGCAGATCCGGACAAAACAATTCACGAATGAGCGGCAGCATGGCCAGCAGGCGCGCATCCCGGATGGTGTAGAACACCCGGTTGCCCTGCTTGCGCGACTGCAGCAGGCGACGATTGCTCAATATCTCCAGATGCTGGGAGACATTCGACTGGGAACTTCCGAGCGCCTGGTTGATGTCCTGCACGCAGGCAGGCCCCTGACCGAGGAAGCAGAGAATGCCCAAGCGCATGGGATGCCCCATGGACTTGATGACAGCCGCGGTATGGATGATGTCGGCTTCGGAAAATTCCATGGTCGGCCCTACTCCACCTTGCCGTTCTGGCGAATGGCGTCTTTCACCACCTGCTCGGACAGCTCGGCCGATACTTTTTCGATGAAGGCATAGGCATAGCTTCTCAGCCAGGCCCCCTTTCGCACCGCCAGCCGGGTGGTGTTGAGGGGGAAGAGCTCGTCCGCCAGGAGCAGGGCGAGGCCCCGGTCCTGCTCCGGGTCGAAGGCCATCGAGGCGATCAAGCCCACTCCCAGGCCAAGGCTGACATAGGTCTTGATCACGTCCGCATCGATGGCGGAGAGCACCACGTCAGGGACGATGCCCGCCTGGGCAAAGGCCGCATCGAGGTGGGAGCGGCCGGTAAAGCCGGCGTGGTAGGTGATGATCGGATAGTCGCCGATGGCTTCCAGGGTCAGCTTTTCCAGCCTTTGCAGGGCATGGCCCTGGGGCACGATCACCGCATGGCGCCAGCGGTAGCAAGGAAAGGTGGCGAGATCGTCGTTGCCATCGAGGCCCTCGGTGGCGATGCCCACATCGGCCTCCCCCGCCCGCAGCATCTCGGCAATCTCGCGCGGGCTGCCCTGGTGCAGGGTGAGGTGCACCTTGGGGTAGTCCTCCTTGAACCACTGGATCACCTTGGGCAGGGCGTAGCGGGCCTGGGTGTGGGTGGTGGCCACCACGAAATGGCCGGTCTCCCGGCTCGCGAACTGGTCGGCGATGCGGCGCAGGTTCTGGGTATCGAGCAGGATGCGCTCCACCACCCCGGCCAGTTCCCGGCCCGGACCGGTGAGGCCGAGGAGGCGCTTGCCGCGGCGCTCGAAGATTTCCACGCCCAGTTCATCTTCGAGATCCTTGATGTGCTTGGAAACGCCGGGCTGGGAGGTGTAAAGGACGTTGGCCACTTCCGTCAGGTTGAAATCCTGGCGAATGGTTTCCCGCACGATGCGCAGTTGTTGCAGGTTCATCTCAGCTCCCCTTGTGCTCGAAGACCTTGATGCGCGAGGGCACGAGGCGCACCGGCTGCCCTTCGGCGAGGCCCTGGCGCTCGACCTCTGCGCGGGTCATTTCCACTTCGAAGTGCTGGCCGGAAGAGCCGTTCAGGCCATCGAGCTCGATCCGGGCAGTGACGCCAAAGGCGAGGATGCGGGAAATCTTCGCCGCCACCCCCAGGGCCATTCCGGCGTCCGGCAGGATGTCGAGTTCATGGGGGCGGGCAAAGGCCACCACCGGCGAGCCCTCGGCCAGGCTTTGGGTGAGTTCGTCGGCGCCGTGATGCAGGAGAGCCTCGCCCACCTTGACCCGGCCATCCTCGGCGCGGCCATGAAAGTAATTCACCGCGCCGAGGAAACCATAGACGAAGGGGGTGGCCGGGTGGCGGTAGACTTCCTCGGGGGTGCCGATCTGCTCGACATGGCCGTGATCCATGAGCACCACCCGGTCCGCCACTTCCAGGGCCTCTTCCTGGTCGTGGGTGACGAAGATGGAGGTGATGTGCAACTCGTCGTGCAGACGCCGCAGCCAGCGCCGCAGTTCCTTGCGCACCTTGGCATCGAGGGCGCCGAAGGGCTCGTCCAGGAGCAGCACGCGCGGCTCCACGGCCAGGGCCCGGGCGAGCGCGATGCGCTGGCGCTGGCCACCGGAAAGCTGGGCCGGAAAGCGGTCCGCCAGCCAGTCGAGCTGCACCAGTTCGAGGAGCGCATGCACCTTCTGCTTGATGACCGCTTCGCTGGGCCGCTCCTTCCTGGGCTTGACCCGCAGGCCGAAGGCGACGTTGTCGAACACGCTCATGTGCCGGAACAAGGCGTAATGCTGAAAGACGAAGCCCACCTGGCGCTCGCGCACATGGGTGTGGGAGGCATCTTCCCCGTCCAGCAGGACGCTGCCGCTGTCGGGGCGCTCCAGGCCGGCGATGATGCGCAGCAAGGTGGTCTTGCCGCAGCCCGAAGGGCCGAGGAGCGCCACCAGTTCGCCGGTGGGAAAATCCAGGCTCACGTCATCGAGGGCGGTGAAGCTGCCAAACTGCTTTTTGATGTTGCGTACTTCGATGCTCATCTCGTGTTCCTCATGCTTCGGTGGCAGCCTGCGCCTGACCGGCCTTCCACTCCACCCAGCTCTTGATCACCAGGGTGACCAGGGCAAGGAGCGCCAGCACGGAGGCGACGGCGAAGGCGGCGGCAAAGTTGTATTCGTTATAGAGAATTTCCACATGCAGGGGCATGGTGTTGGTCTGGCCGCGGATGTGGCCGGAGACCACCGACACGGCGCCAAATTCCCCCATGGCCCGGGCGTTGCAGAGGATCACCCCATAGAGCAGCCCCCACTTGATGTTGGGCAGGGTGACATACCAGAAGGTCTGCCAGCCGTTTGCCCCGAGCACCACGGCGGCCTCTTCCTCCTCCCGGCCCTGGGCCTGCATCAGGGGAATCAGCTCGCGGGCGACGAAGGGAAAGGTGACGAACACGGTGGCCAGCACGATGCCGGGCACGGCAAAGACGATCTGGATGTCGTGCCCGGCGAGCCAGGGGCCGAACCAACCCTGCGCGCCGAAGATGAGCACGTAGATCAAGCCGGCGATCACCGGCGAAACCGAGAACGGCAGGTCGATCAGGGTGGTGAGGAGTTCCTTGCCGCGGAACTCGAACTTGGCGATGGCCCAGGCCGCGGCGACGCCGAACACCAGATTCAAGGGAAGCGCAATCGCGGCGGTGATCAAAGTGAGCCGGATGGCGGCCAGGGCATCGGGCTCCACCAGGGCGGCCCAGTAGGTCTCCAGCCCCTTGCGCAAGGCTTCGACAAACACCGCAAAGAGGGGCAAAAGCAGGAACACCGCGAAGAAGCTGAGGGACAAGCCCAGGATCAGCCCTTTCACCCAGGGCGCTTCGCGGGTGGCGGAACGGCTCTCGTAACGGCTCGCCGTATCGCCGTGCCAGTGCAAGGAGGTCGCGGCGCCGGCCATCAGCGGTTCCTCCCGGTGCGTCGGGCCGTCCAGGCCTGAAGCAGGTTGATCACGAGGAGCAGGATGAAGGACAGCACCAGCATCACCACGGCGATGGCGGTGGCCCCCGTGTAGTCATATTGTTCGAGTTTGGTGATGATCATCAGCGGCGTGATCTCCGAGACAAAAGGCAGGTTGCCGGCGATGAAGATCACCGAGCCGTATTCCCCCACCGCCCGGGCAAAGGCCAGGGCAAAGCCGGTCATGAGCGCCGGCAGCAGGATGGGCAGGAGCACCAGGCGAAAGGTCTGCCCGCGTTCCGCCCCCAGGCTGGCGGCGGCTTCTTCGAGCTCGGTGTCCAGGTCTTCCAGGATGGGCTGCACGGTGCGCACCACGAAGGGCAGGCCGATGAAGATGAGGGCCACCAGAATGCCCAAGGGGGCAAAGGCCACCTTGATGCCCAGAGGTTCCAGGTACTGGCCGAGCCAGCCGTTGCCGGCGTAGAGGGCGGTGAGGGCGATGCCGGCCACGGCGGTGGGCAGGGCAAAGGGCAGATCCACCAGGGCATCGACGAGCTTCTTGCCGGGGAAGGAATAGCGCACCAGGGCCCAGGCCAGCATCAGCCCGAACACGGTATTGATGGCGGCGGCAAGGAGGGAGAGCCCAAAGCTCACCCGATAACTCGCCACCACCCGCGGGGCGCTCACCACCTCCCAGAATTCCCCGAAACTCAGGGCCGAGGACTTGATGAACACCGCCGCCAGGGGAATCAGCACCACCAGGGAGAGATACACCAGGGTGTAGCCCAGGGCCAGGTTGAAGCCGGGCAGGACGTTGAATGAGCCTCTGCGAGCCATTTAGCGCTTCGCCACGATCTGGTCATAGAGGCCGCCATCGGCAAAGTGCAGCTTCTGGACCTTGGCCCAACCGCCCAGGGCGCTTTCCACGGTGAAGGTCGGCACGGCGGGGAAACGGGCCGCATACTTCTTCAACACCGCCGCATCGCGGGGACGGAAGTGATGCTTGGCGATGATCTCCTGCCCCTCGGGAGAGAACAGGAAGTTCAGGTAGGCGGTCGCCGCCTCGCGGCTGCCCTTCTTGTCCACCACTTTATCTACCACCGCCACCGGAGCGGGGGCTTCGATGGTGACGGAAGGATAGACTACGTCGAACTGGCCGCCGCCGACTTCCTTGTCGATCAGCACGGCCTCGTTTTCGAACGTCACCAGCACATCGCCGACGCCGCGCTGGGTGAAGGTGGTGGTGGCGCCGCGACCGCCGCCGTCCAGCACCGGCACGTTGGCAAACAGCTTGCCCAGGAATTCCCGCGCCCGGGCCTCATCGCCCTTGTTCTGCCGCAGGGCATAACCCCAGGCCGCCAGCCAGGTGTAACGGCCATTGCCGGAGGTCTTGGGATTGGGCACGATCACGGCAACGCCCGGACGGGCGAGATCGGACCAATCCTTGATGCCCTTGGGATTGCCCTTTCTCACCAGAAACACCGAGATGCTGCGGTAGGGAGTGGCCTCGTGGGGAAACTTCTTTCTCCAATCCGGGGCAACGAGCCCGCCCCGCTCGACGAGGATGTCGATGTCGGGCGCCTGGTTCATGGTGACCACGTCCGCCTCCAGCCCGCCGATCACCGCGCCGGCCTGCTTGCTCGAGCCGCCGTGCGACTGGTTGATGCTGAGCCTTTCCTTGTGCCTGGCCTGCCACTGGGCGATGAAGGCCGGGTTGATGTCCTTGTAGAGCTCCCGGGAAACGTCGTAGGAGACGTTGAGAAGGGTGGTATCGGCGAGCGCCGGGGTCAGGGTAACGGCAAGCAGGCCAAGGCTGGCCATCAGGCGGGTCAGAAAACGGGGGGAAACCATGCGGCGCTCCTTGAGGCATTTGGGATCGCACAGTCTATTTGCCGCGCACCAAAACCAAAAATAATAAAAACTTCATTGCTTATGCCAAATCCGCATAAATAAAAAGCGGGACCGTAGCCCCGCCCTACTCATCGGGCCTCGATTTACCGGGCGATGATCTGGTCGAATACCCCACCATCGGCAAAGTGGGTCCTGGCCGCCTTGCCCCAGCCACCGAAAGCCTCGTCGATGGTAAACAGTTTCACCTTGGGAAACTGGCTGGCGTATTTCCTGACCACCTTGTCCAGGGTTGGGCGGTAGTAATTTCTGGCGGCGATTTCCTGGCCCTCTTCGGTGTACAGGTATTCCAGATAGGCCTGGGCCACCTTGCGCGTGCCCTTCTTGTCCACCACCTTGTCGACCCACGCCACCGGCGGCTCGGCCAGGATGGAGAGGGAGGGCACGACGATGTCGAACTTGTCCGGCCCGAGTTCCTTGATCGCCAGGAAGGCTTCGTTTTCCCAGGACAAAAAGACATCGCCAATGCCGCGCTCGACAAAGGTGATGGTCGAACCCCGGGCGCCGGAATCGAGCACCGGCACGTTACGGTAGAGGCGCTTCACGAACTCCCTGGCCTTGTCATCGCCGCCATACTTGCGCTTGGCAAACTCCCAGGCGGCCAGGTAGTTCCAGCGGGCGCCGCCGGAAGTCTTGGGATTCGGGGTGATCACCTGCACCCCGGGCCGCACCAGATCGTCCCAGTCCTTGATGGCCTTGGGATTGCCCTTTCTGACCAGAAACACGATGGTGGAGGTATAGGGCGTGCTGTTGAGCGGCAGGCGCTTTTGCCAGTCGGGCGGCAGGGCCTTGGCCTTTTCGGCGATGGCATCGATGTCCCCAGCGAGCGCCAGGGTCACCACATCGGCTTCCAGGCCGTCGATCACCGAGCGGGCCTGCTTGCCGGAGCCGCCATGCGATTGCTTGATGCTGACCTTTTCCCCGGTCCTGGCTTCCCAATAGCGGGCAAAGGCCGGGTTGAATTCCTGATAGAGCTCCCGAGTCGGGTCGTAGGAAACATTGAGCAGTTGCACCTGGGCATGTGCCAGAGGAACCACAAAGGTGGCGGCGGCAAACAGGCCAGCCAGGAAGGTGTTGAGTTTCATGGAGACTCCAGTTCGGTTGAGGTGGCGCCAGTCTAAAAAGACATCCCGTCCCGGCGGAACGAATGATTTCTGATTTGCTTATTTCGACAGAACCCTCATTTCGACAGAACCTCTTGCAAAACTGCAGAACTCCTGCACGCCAAGACCTGCGCCACGCTATCGACCGGTCGGTGTTTCTGGCAGGCCCGACCGCCTGGCTTGCGGCTGACGCCCGCCAGCATCCGCCATATAAGAAAGAAAAAAGAAAACAACGAACCCGGATACGTAAGATACGTCAGCAAGTTCTGACAAAGGGATAACCATGTCCCTATAATCGTGGCTCGCCCAGACTCCACGAAAAATCCAGACCGCGTGTTCCGCAAGGATGAAGCCTAAATGACCCAATTCCAGCGTCTCCCCATCGCCACCAAACTCAACCTGATGCTGTTCATTGCCATGCTCACCGTCTTTGGTGGCGCAGGCATCTACATGATTCAGTGGCTGGGCAGCAAGGTGGAAGACCAGGCCACCCAGGCGTTGCAACAGACGAACCAGCAGGTGTTGTACATGATCGAAGCTTATGCTTCGGCCCTGGAAAAATCCGCCGAGATGGCAGGCGCCCAGTTTGCCGCCACCCTGCCCCGCGGCCTGCAACGCGATGCAGGCCGCCTGATTCCTACCGGCAACGGCAGTTTTCCTGCCCTGGGCCAGGGTGATCAAATCCTGAACAACAATTTCCAGCTGGTAGATGAGTTCACGGCCCGGACCGGTGCGGTGGCCACCATTTTTGTACGCCATGAAAACGATTTCTACCGCATCGCCACATCCCTGAAGAATGAAAATGGCGAACGTGCGGTCGGCACCCCTCTGGGCAGCCAGCACCCGGCCTGGAAGTCGCTGATCGAAGGGCAGGCCTACACCGGCAAGGCACAGCTATTCGGCCGCGACTACATGACGCGCTACCTGCCGCTCAAGGATGAGGCGGGACAAGTCATGGCCGTGGTCTTCATCGGCATTGACTTCACCGAAGGCCTGCAGGCCCTCAAGAAAAACATCCTCTCCATCAAGATTCACGACAGCGGCTATGTCTTTGTCCTGGAAACCGGCAAGAACGCCGGCAAGGCCGTGATCCACCCCGACGCCGAAGGCAAGGATTTGCTGGAGACCAAGGATTCCGACGGCCGCCCGGTCATCCGGGCAATGCTCGCCCAGCAGCAGGGCCTGATCCGTTACGGCTGGGCCAACCCGGCACAAGGCAACGCCGTGCAGGAAAAGATCACCGCCATCGGGACCTTCCCCAAGTGGGAATGGCTGGTTGGTTCAGGTACCTATCAGGAGGAAGTGCAAGCCGAAGTCAGGTCGATCCAGATTCCTTTTCTGCTCATGGTCGTGCTCACGACCCTGGCCCTGCTGGCCTGTGTCTTCTACTGCACCCGTCTGTGGGTCAGCCGTCCGCTGGGTGAAGTCCTGAAAGTCACGGAACACGTCGCCCAGGGAGATCTGACCGTCTCCATCCCCGCACGCCCCCTGGATGAAGTGGGGCGGCTGCTGCAAGCCACCAACCAGATGTGCGCCCAGCTGCGCAGCATGATCGGCGAAACCGACAGCCTGGCAACCGACCTGAGCCACGACGCTCACGGGCTTGCCCTGGCCGCCACCGAAGTGGCCGACACTTCCGGTAAACAGAGCAGTGCCGCGGCCCACATGGCCTCCACCATCGAAGAAATGAGCGCCAGCATCCACCAGGTGTCCGAGCACGCCCAGGAAGCCAGAGTCGTTGCGGAACACTTCGGCACCATTTCCGATAACGGGGTGGGCGTGATTAGTCAGGCCATCCAGAGCATGAGCGAGATCGCCAATACGGTGCGGGAAGCCTCAGCAGCAGTTTCCGCCCTGGGCAACCAGTCCGAACAGATCAGCCAGATCGTGAACGTCATCCGCGAGATCGCCGACCAGACCAATCTCCTCGCCCTGAATGCCGCCATTGAAGCCGCGCGCGCCGGGGAAGCCGGACGAGGGTTTGCCGTCGTGGCCGATGAAGTGGGAAAACTGGCAGAACGCACCACCCACTCCACCCAGGAAATCTCCGGCATGGTCGGCCGTATCCAGGATGGCGCCAGAAATGCCGTGCAGCGCATGGAAAATGGACTCGACCAGGTGGAAAAAGGCGTCGAACTGGCTAATGCAGCCGGTAGCCGCATTGCCGACATCCGCCAGAACAGCAACCAGATCAGTGCCGCCGTGATCGGCATCTCCGATGCCTTGAGCGAGCAAAGCACCGCCAATCGCGACATCGCCCGGACGGTGGAACAGATCGCCCAGCAGGCAGAACACAATCACAACCAGGCGCAATCGACCTCGGCAGCAGCCTCCGCCATGGAACAAAAATCAGAAGGCTTGCGCCGCAGCATTTCCCGCTTCAAGGTCTGAACCGGCGCCATGCAAAACCATGGCGGCCCCCGTTTTCAAAACGCTTGAGTTGCTTTGAGCCATGGTGTGGCTGACGGTCAGCGCCTCGACGTGCAGGACCCCCTGAGTCAGAATAGTCGTTCTCTGAACCCGGCCGGTTTTGCCACGCCCCGGTTTTGCAACCCTGCAGGACTCGCCCGTGCTCTTGCGACTCAATCAGGGCTCGATGAGGGCTCGGTGAGGGCTCAATCAGGGCTCGGTGAGGGCTCAGTCAGGGCTCAGTCAGGGCTCAATCAGGGCTCGGTGAGGGGGTTGAAAGGGGGTTGAAGTCAGGGTGCGCAGTCAGTAATGGGGCGGCAGTTCACCTCCCAGGTTCATCGGGCGCTGATCCTGGGAGGCGTGTTGTACCTGGTCTTGCAACAGGCGCATTTCCTGCTGCAGCAGGTCGATCTGTTGCTGCTGGCGATACACGGTCCGGTTCAGCTCATCGAGCAGATCCTGGGCAAAACTGAACTTGATTTCCAGGTCGGTAAGGCGGTTTTCCATGCGGGACTCCTGTCGTCGGGCGGCAATGATACCCAAAGAAGTCCTTGTTTCTCATGATGTCCTACCTGGCCGGACCGGGGCATTGCCCCGCTTGTGCCATAATGGCCCGCCTTACCGGCGGGTTCGGCGGGTTTTCAATGAACCTTTTTCCCGCCGCCTGGTCTTCCCTGCCTTCCCCTTCCCGATTCACACATCCATGTCCCCTCGTCCCCTGGAACTCCTCGCCCCTGCCAAGAATGCCGAGTACGGCATCGAGGCCATCCACCACGGAGCGGATGCCGTCTATATCGGCGGCCCGGCCTTCGGGGCCCGTTCCAACGCCGGTAACACGGTGGCCGACATCGAGCGCCTGGCCCAGGCAGCCCATGCCTACCACGCCCGGGTATTCGTGACGGTCAATACCCTCCTGAAAGACGAGGAACTGGAGCCGGCCGGAAAGCTCATCTGGCAGCTCTACGAAGCCGGCGCCGACGCGGTGATCATTCAGGACATGGGCCTTTGGGAACTGGATCTGCCGCCGATCCAGCTCCATGCCAGCACCCAGACCGACATCCGCACGGTGGAAAAAGCCCGCTTCCTGGATCAAGTCGGCTTCTCCCAGATCGTGCTCGCCCGGGAACTGAACCTGATGCAGATCCAGCGCATCGCCGCCGCCACCGCCTGCCATCTGGAATTCTTCATCCACGGCGCCCTCTGTGTCGCCTACTCGGGCCAGTGCTACATCAGCCACGCCCACACCGGCCGCAGCGCCAACCGGGGCGAATGTTCCCAGGCCTGCCGGCTGCCCTACGACCTGGTCGACGCGGACGGCAAGCGCCTGGCCCAGGACAAGCACCTGCTCTCCATGAAGGACAACGACCAGAGCGCCAACCTGCTGGCCCTGGCCGAGGCCGGCATCACCTCCTTCAAGATCGAGGGGCGGCTCAAGGACCTCTCCTATGTGAAGAACATCACCGCCCACTACCGCATCCTCCTGGACGGCATCCTGGAAGCCCACCCGGAGCGTTACCGTCGCGCCTCCGCCGGGCGCTGCCGCTACACCTTCACCCCGCAGCCGGAAAAGACCTTCAACCGCGGCGCCACCGATTATTTCGTCCAGGCGCGCAAGGCCGACATCGGCGCCTTCGACACGCCCGCCTTCTCCGGCGAGGCCCTGGGCCGGGTCAGCCAGCTCGGCCCCGGCTGGTTCGAGCTGGACAGCGAAGCCGAGCTCCACAATGGCGACGGCCTCTCCTACTTCGACCCGGAACAGGAACTGGCGGGCCTGCGCCTCAACAGCGTCGAACCGCGCGGCGGCACAGGCAAATCCCGCGCCAGGAACGGCGCCAAGACCTGTACCTGGCGCTGCTACCCCAAGGCAATGCCCGCCGACCTTACCGTCGGCACCACCTTGTACCGCAACCGCGACCAACGCTTCGAGCGCCTGCTGGAACAGAAATCCGCCGAACGGCGCATCGACGTGCACCTTTCTTTTGCGGAAACCCCGGAAGGCTTTGCCCTGCGGCTTACCGACGAGACGGGCATCAGCGCCGCCGCCCGGATCGCCCTCGCCAAAGAGCCCGCCCAGGATGCCGAACGCGCCTTGGCCACCCTGCGGGACAACCTGGGCAAGCTCGGCAACACCCGGTACCGGGCCAAAGCCATCGACCTTGCCTTGAGTCTGCCCCCCGGCCAGGCCTGGTTCCTGCCCGCCAGCACAGTCAATGGCCTACGCCGGGATGCCGTAAGCGCCCTGGACGCCGCCCGGGCTGCCGCCTGCCTGCGCCCGGAACGCAAGGCCCCGGCGGCAAACCCGCCTCCCTATCCGGAATCCGCCCTCTCCTACCTGGGTAACGTCTATAACCAGAAGGCCCACGCCTTCTACGCCCGCCATGGCGTTGCGGTGATCGCGGCGGCCTACGAAGCGAATCAGGAAGCCGGCGAGGTCTCCCTGATGATCACCAAGCACTGCCTGCGCCATAGCTTCAACCTCTGTCCCAAGGAAGTGAAGGGCATCCGCCCCGACCCCATGACCCTCATCAACGGCAAGGAAAAACTCACCCTCACCTTCGACTGCAAAAAGTGCGAAATGCACGTAGTGGGCAAAATGAAGAAACAACGCATCATCCCGATTCACGCCCACTAAAATTCATACCCACAAAGATTCCCGCCCACTGCGTGACCCAACCGGACCCCTTGATGCCCCAAACCCTGCCTTCCCAGCTGGCTCGCGCCCTGGAATCCCGCAGCGAGCTGCTGACCCGCCTGCACGCCGAAGACACCAATACCTACCGGCTGTTTCATGGCAGCGTCGAGGGCAGCCCCGGCCTGACGGTGGACCGCTACGGCGACCTGCTGCTGGTGCAAAGCTTCCACCAAACCCTGCCTCCCGAACAACTGTCAGCCCTTGAAAACTTCTATACCCAGGCGCTGCCTGGCCTAGACTGCATCTACAACGACCGCAGCCAGGCCAATTCGCGCATCTGCAACGAGCTCCCCAAGGCACAGATCGCCCCTGCCCACATGCCCAGGGAAGCCCGTGAGCTGGGTATCCGTTACCGCATCCAGGCCCGCCATGCCGGCCAGGATCCCTGGCTGTTCCTGGACCTGCGGGCCGGCCGCCGGCGAGTCATGCAAGAAGCACCGGGCAAGAACGTCCTCAACCTGTTTGCCTACACCTGCGGTGTCGGCATTGCTGCCGCCAAAGCCGGGGCCAGCTTCGTGATGAACGTGGATTTCGCCGAATCCGCCCTGTCCATCGGCAAGGAAAATGGCAAGCTCAACGCATTGCCGGGTCGCCCCCGTTTCATCCAGAGCGACGCCTTCCCCGCCCTGCGCCAACTGGCCGGCCTGGGCCAGGCCGAACGGGTGCGCGGCAAGCGCATGCCCCCCTTTCCCAAGCTCGAAGCCCGCCAGTTCGACCTGGTCTTCCTGGACCCGCCCCGCTATTCCAGAAGCCCCTTCGGCGTGGTGGACCTGGTCAATGACTACCCGGCCCTGTTCAAACCAGCCCTGCTCTGCACCGCCGAGGGCGGCACCCTGATCTGCTGCAACAACGTGGCTCACGTCAATCGTGAACAATGGGCAGATCAACTGCAGCGCAGTGCCCTCAAAGCGGGGCGCAAGATCGTGGACATGGAATGGCTGCAACCGGAAGCGGACTTCCCCAGCAGCGACGGCCAGCCCCCGCTGAAAATGCTTCTATTGCGGGTATAAAGCGAAAACTCGATGAAACTCACAAAAGCCGTGGACAAAGCTCCAATCTTTGCTAAAATGCTCGCCTTCCGGAGAGGTGGATGAGCGGTTTAAGTCGCACGCCTGGAAAGCGTGTGTAGGGTAATCCCCTACCGAGGGTTCGAATCCCTCCCTCTCCGCCAGGATCACATGAAAAACCGCCTATATGAAAAAACCTGAAAAAACCGCCTCTTGGGGCGGTTTTTTCATGTTCCGGAATGGAACCGGCTTATCTCAGCAATTCGCTTGCGATAAGACTCCAGCCTCCGCGATAGGCTCCGTATTCTTCCGCTCCGTATTCTTCCGCTCCGTATTCTTCCGAAATGCTGTTGCGCAAAAAGCTGATGGCAACCGTGAGCTCATTGCAACATCTCGCCGGTTTTTCATCGCGGTTTTTCATCGGCCCATCTGCGCGGTGGCGCTCCCGACGACCAGTACCCTCGCGACCGGGAGCGCCGCATTCGTGAATGGGGTGAGCGTCTTCGGCGATCCCGGAATGGCAACCGCCTTGCTCGACCGCATCACCCTCGACCGCATCACCCATTACCATGCCCCGCAACCGGCAATGATCCGCCCCACTTCCAACAGCAGAAAAAGTACGTCGGATCAGCCAGGGTAACGGGAAAAAGCGGAGCAGGAAACCAGTGAGCGCGGCTCGACGATCAAACGGGTCGGCCGAGGAAGTCGACTACCAATTCGGTAAACTCGTCTGCCCACTCAATCTGTACCCAGTGTCCACAGCAACCGAAAACGTGCAGTTGTGCACGACGAATCAGTTCACAAAGTCGCAAGCTGCTGACTAAAGGCACCACCTGATCTTCACGCCCGTGAATCAAGAGCACATCGTTCGGCAACGATCTGATCTGTTCATCGGAACTTGCCAGGGCATCGACCCAGCGCTGACGAGGGGCGGGGAACATGCTCGAAAACGACTCTTGAAAACCGGGGCGAATGCTTGCTTCGTAACGGAGCTTCGCGAGCTCATCATTAACGAGTGAGCGGTCATAAGCAAAAATATCGAGAAGTTTGCGCATGTTCTCAATCGAAGGGGTGTACCCCCATACGGCGTCCAGGCCGGGGGTGAGCTCAAAGTGCGTCCCTGCAGCTCCCATCAGCACCAAGCGCCCAACCCGTTCCGGATGCTCCAGTGCGGTCGCGATAGCCAAGGCACCCCCGAATGAATTGCCGATTATGTCTGCCCGCTCAATGCCAAGCGCATCCATCACTCCGATGATGTGTCGTACCCAGTTTTCCTTCGAATAAACATAGCCGGCAGGGCGATCAGTGAAACCAAAGCCCACCATGTCCGGCGCCACTACGCGAAAATGCTTTCCCAACACGGGCATGGTCAGGCGCCAGTTTGCATAGGCACTCACACCGGGCCCTGAACCATGAATCAACAAAACAGGGTTGCCTTCGCCCACCGAGTGATAATTCGTATCAATTCCAGCCGCAACTACACGGCTTCCGATTTCCGGGTTTCCCATCATGACTCCTTCAAAAAAATAAATGATCGACAGGTCAGGATCCAGGCCGCACAAGTCATCAAAATCTCAAAAAAATCCTGCAGACAGCTGCACGACCCGATACTATCATCCCGTCAGGGCTTGGTGCTTAAAACTGGTAAACATAGGCAATCGAGGCACTGTCCTGGGCGTGCTTGACTTCAAATGGTGCAGAGGTCGTCGGGAGACTCGAGGTCCGCATCTTCTCTTCAAAAGAATGAGTCCAGGCAAAGTCGATATTGCTCGCGGGTGACAATTTGTAGGAGAACCCCAAAGTCCCGAACGTATTTGGAATCGAAGGAATCACGGCCAGCAATGTTTCAGACCTGAGTGCTTGAGTCGCAAAGCGCGCGCCACCACGAATCGTCCAATCCCCTCTGGTATAGGCCACCCCCAATGACAAGGCGGTTTGATCCTTGTAGTCCTGGGGCAGATCGATGTCGATATTTGCACCATTGTCTGCAACAAAGCCGACTTTGATATCTTTTACCGCCTTACCCCAGAAAATCCGGGAAATGTCTGCAGCGACCATCCAGTGATCGTCAAATTTGTGACTGAAGCCAATGTTGAATTGAGCTGGCGACTGGAAATCTTTGACGTGAATCTTGCCATTCAGTGGAATCTGGCCTGCAACACCGTCGATCGCGGTGAGAGTTGCATCCCCCTCCATGTCATTCAGTGACGATTCCAGCGAATATGCTGCCCCGAAGATGGTGTCTTTGCTGAACTTATAAATAAGGCCGATCCGCCCACCCATCCCCCATGCATCGGCTCCGCTCGCAATTGGCTGGTTCTTCGTGAAACTCAGGTGCGCGCCTCGCATATCGGGAAGGCCACCTAGCACCGGAACCAGCCCGCCCCGGGCACGCCCGGAACCCAGGAGAGAACCGACCTGATCGGCGCCCAGGAGCAAATCAAGATTCAAGCCTTGCCATACTGCATCAACCGCCGCACCAATGGTAAGCCGCTCGTTAACATCGTAACTGGCAGCAACCGGGATATTCAGCGTCATCAAGCGGCTCGAAACCTCCAGACCCGTATTCAAACCCCCCGTGGCGCGGGACAGAAAACTGTTCTTTCCGTATTCGGTACCTACCCCTCCTCGGGCAAAGGCTCCGGCACCAAAGGCAAAGCGCTCACCTCGATACATGTAAGCCAGTTGCGGAGCGACATAGGGCCCCCGGTTGTTCGAATGGTCTTGAGAATCGAGGCTCTCGCCGGTTGCGGTATTTTTGACCGATATATCGACAAAGACGGCATCCATGCCCACATGCACCTGTGATCCGGACTTTGCCAAAGACAAGGTCGCCGGGTTCGTCATGATTCCGGCAACGCCAACATCAAACGCTGTTGCCGCTCCTCCCATCCCTGCTGAAATCGGACCATGGCCTACAAAGCGATACACGTCGCTAGTTGCTAGCGCATTAAAAGAAACCGAGAAAAGCAGGCTTCCAATTGCGTATTTTTTGTTCGTGATCAATTCATGTCTCCTCGATTTTTTTATGAAAAGCTGAAAAGTAATGGGTAAAACAGCGGTGAAATCAGAACAAGCAGAAACCCTGAGGTGGAACGGCTATTCACCAGATCGCACATCGTTTCAAGCCAGGCAGCCAGGCCCTTCCCCGACTGCCTGCGCCGTAAAGTCGATGCGCGACCCGACCTCGGCCAACGACTCACCCAGCGAGTCGATCTTCTTGCGATGCTGTTCTTCCCGCAGCCTGGTCCTGATCGCGCGGCAAGGTCGCATTGGGAAGTGCACGATCGGGTTTCAAAACGGCCTGATTTCACCGAGGGTAGGCGATCCGGACATTTTTCGCCCGCATCAGGTCAGTTCCTTTCCCTTACGCAGAAACTCGATCGTCAATCGATTGAATTCGTCGGCGTGCTCCCATTGCGCCCAATGGCCGCATTTTGAAAACACATGCAAATTTGCATGCTTGAGTTGCCAGAGCAATTTCAAACCATGATCAAGGGGAACGAAGCGATCGTCGCGCCCCCAGACGATGAGGGTATCGGCTTCAATCGCACCGAGACGGGGTGTGATATCCCAGGCACTAAGCGGAATCCGTTCCGTACTCAGAACAAAATTTCGCAGATGCTCGGGATAAGCCTGAATCGAGTTCCAGCGTCCCTCAAACAATTCTTCGGTGACATTGGCCGCATCGAACACGAAAACATCGAGCATCTTCTGGAGATTTTCCCGCGTCGGCTCCGAATAGAGTTTGAAAAGCAACTTGATGCCTTCCATCGGCATGGCATGAAAGAGACTTGGGCCAAGACCGCCGGGTCCCATCAAAACAAGTTTGCCGGTGCGATCTGGATACTCGAGTGCGAAATTCAGGGCGGTAGCCCCGCCCATCGAATTTCCCACCAGATGCGCCTTTTCTATCCCGACAGCATCCATCAACGCTTTTACGGACCGCGCGTTGGCCAACCCTCGCTGCTCGTCCAGCACCACAGGGTCGGACTTGTTGAAGCCGGGAGAGTCCATCAGGATCACGCGATGCCCCGCTTGCACGAGAGCATCCACGTTGCGATCGTAATTGCTCCAGCCACTCGCGCCGGGACCTCCGCCGTGCAGCATGATCACGGCTTCACCTTCGCCAGCGTCGTTGAAGTGAATCTTGAAGTTCTGCAGTCCCTTCTCGTTGATTGTCACAAACCTGCTGGTCTCGTTTTCGTCAAGCCGTGTCACCTGCCCCTCCTGAATGTCTTTTAGGAACTTGTGTCGATCCGCACCCACCGGATCATGCTTGCATCAGAGCAGCCCCCGTTCGCGGGCCATGGTGATGGCGGTATCTTCGATCATGTCTTCCTGACCGCCCACCATGCCGCGCCGGCCCAGTTCCACCAGGATGTCACGCGCCGGTACGCCGTACTTGGCCGAGGCCCGTTTGGCAAAGAGCAGGAAGGAACCATACACCCCGGCATAGCCGAGCGTCAGGGCATCACGGTCGATCCGGATCGGGAAGTCCATCATCGGTACCACCAGGTCTTCAGCCACATCGGTGATCTTGGCAACATCCACCCCGGTTTCGATGCCCATCAGGCTGCATACGGCAATCAGCACTTCCATCGGCGTGTTGCCGGCACCGGCCCCCAGACCTGCCGCGGCGGCGTCGATGC
>NZ_JBASOH010000111.1:0-13166 GCF_049658005.1 Azovibrio sp.
CCATCCTGACCCAGATGAACGCCACCAGCATCTTCTTCGGCGCCACGGCCCTGACCGCCATTACCGACAATGCCGCCCTCACCTATCTGGGCTCGCTGGTCGAAGGCCTCTCCGACGAATTCAAGTATGCCCTGGTCGCCGGCGCCGTCACCGGTGGCGGCCTCACCGTGATCGCCAATGCCCCCAACCCGGCCGGCATGTCGCTCCTGAAGGAATACTTCGATGAAGGCGCAGTGAATCCCCTGGGTCTGTTTGTGTCCGCCACCCCTCCGACCCTGGTGGCGATCCTGGCCTTCCAGTTGCTCTGAGGCTTCCCTTCGCGGTCCGCATGCAGTGTAATGACTGCATGCCCGACATCCACGATCCCTCCGAGAGCAGCCTTGGCCATGGGCATACCCACGGCGCGGCATCGTTCAATCGCGCTTTCATCATCGGCACGACGCTGAATGTTGCCTTTGTCATCATCGAAGTCTTCTATGGCTGGCATGCCGGGTCGCTGGCCTTGCTGGCGGATGCCGGACACAATCTTTCCGATGTCGCCGGTCTGCTGCTGGCCTGGGGCGCCCAGGCCGCAGGCAGACGCGAGCCCGATGCGCGCTACACATATGGGTGGCAGCGGGCATCCATTCTTGCGGCATTCACCAATGCCGTCTTGTTGTTGGTCGCCATGGGCTCGCTCATGTGGGAGGCGGCGCATCGCTTGCATTCACCCGTGCCTGTCGAAGGGATGACGGTCATCGTGGTGGCCGCCATCGGCGTGGTGATCAATGGCCTCAGCGCTGCACTTTTCATGGTCGGGCGCGATGATGACATCAACATTCGCGGCGCCTTTGTGCATATGGCCGCCGATGCCCTGGTATCCCTCGGCGTTGTATTTGCAGGAATGTTATATCTATGGCAAGGCTGGGCCTGGGTTGATCCGGTCACCAGCCTGGCCGTTGCACTGGTGATCATCGCGGGTACCTGGGGCTTGTTGCGTCAGTCACTGCGGCTGCTGTTCGACGGCGTGCCCGAGCGGATCGATCTTGCCGCCGTTGCGGCCTCGTTGCGCAGCCAGCCCGGTGTGACGGAGGTGCATGACCTGCATGTCTGGGCGATGAGTACAACCGGGTACGCGCTGACGGCGCATCTCGTGATGCCCGCCGGGCATCCAGGAGATAGTGCGCTCGAGGCAATCGCCGCGGTACTGCGGCGGGATTTTTCGATCACACATTCCACGTTGCAGATTGAACTGGCGAGTCATGACCATGGCTGCCACACCATCTGATTTGAAAATCGGGCACGGATGAGACGGCGAACCCGGGGGCGAGGAGTGCCTCAGGGCAGACTCAGCCCCCCTCCCAGAGATCGGGGCTGACGCCGGCGCCGCCGGGCACGGCCAGACCCACATGCCGGTAAATGGCCGGAGTTGCCATGCGGCCGCGCAGGGTGCGCTGCAGGTAGCCCTGCTGGATCAAATAAGGTTCCAGCACATCTTCGATGGTGTCCCGGGATTCGCCGATGGCCGCCGCCAGGTTGTCCACCCCCACCGGACCCCCGCCGAACTTGTCGATGATGGCAAAGATCAGCTTGCGGTCCATCAGGTCCAGGCCCGCCGGGTCCACATCCAGCATCCGCAGGGCCGCATCCGCCACCGGCCGGGTGATCTGGCCGTCCGCCTTGACCTCGGCGTAATCCCGCACCCGGCGCAGCAGGCGGTTGGCGATCCGCGGCGTCCCCCGGGAACGGCGGGCAATTTCCAGGGCGCCCTGACTGTCCATGGGCACATTGAGCAGATGGGCCGAGCGGCCGACGATCTGCTGCAACTCTTCTGGCGTGTAGAACTCCAGCCGGGCGACGATACCGAAGCGGTCGCGCAGGGGATTGGTGAGCATGCCGGCCCGGGTAGTGGCGCCCACCAGGGTGAACGGCGGCAGGTCGAGCTTCACCGAGCGGGCCGAGGGGCCTTCGCCGATCATGATGTCGATCTGAAAATCTTCCAGGGCCGGATACAGGATTTCCTCCACCACCGGGCTGAGGCGGTGGATTTCGTCGATGAACAGGACGTCGTGGGGTTCCAGATTCGTGAGCATGGCGGCCAGGTCGCCGGCCCGCTCCAGCACCGGGCCGGAAGTCTGGCGCAGATTGACCCCCATTTCCTGAGCCAGGATGTGGGCCAGGGTGGTCTTGCCCAGGCCGGGGGGGCCAAACAGCAGCACATGGTCCAGGGATTCGGAACGGTTCCTGGCGGCCTGGATGAAGATTTCCAGCTGTTCGCGGATCTTGGCCTGGCCGGTGTAGTCGGCCAGGCGCCTGGGACGCAGGGCCCGTTCCAGGGCCTCTTCCTGGGCCGAGCGGGACTGGGGCGTGAGGATGCGCTCGGGGCCGGCGGGGGCGAGCTTATCGGTTTCGATCATGGGAACTTCAGTTGCCTTCCAGATCAGGCTGATGCATCCAGCGCATGAACAGCACATGTCCCAGGGCCAGCAGGGCGGGGCCGAGGAAGATGCCGATGAAGCCGAAAGCCAGGATGCCGCCGAAAACGCCCAGGGCAATCAGCAGGATGGGCAGGCTGGCCGTGCGCGAAATCAGGATGGGTTTGACGAAATTATCGACGCTGCTGATGACCATCGCCCCATACGCCACCATGAAAACAGCCCAGGCTATCTCGCCCTGATCGTAGAGCCAGAAGGCGGCGCCCCCCCATAGCAGGGGTGGCCCGATGGGGACCATGGAGAGGAAGAAGGTGGCCATGGCCAGCAGCATGGCCCCGGGCACCCCGGCAATCAGGAAGCCGAGTAGCGCCACCAGAGCCTGAGCCACGGCCGTACCGACGATGCCCACCATGACACCGGTCACGGTGGCGCGGGTCAGGTTCAGCAACTCGGTCCCCAGATCCCCGGCCAGCCGGCGGGCCGCGCCACTGACCCGATTGGCGAGCGACAGGCCATCCCGGTAAAAGAAGAAGCCGATGAACACCACCAGCACCAGTTGCAGGATGCCGTTACCCACCAGGCTGATGCTGGCCATGGCCATGTTGCGCACCGGCTCGTAGCTGCGGCGCAGCAGATTCAGCATTTCTTCGCGGTTGTCCTGCAGGCGATGCCAGTAATCCACGATCTGTTCGCCGATCACGGGGAGATTTGCCACCCATACGGGGGGCTCTCCAATCCCCTCATCCAGCCAGGGCCGGATTTTCCCGATCATCATGTGCAAGGCATCCCCCAGGCTGGCGGCCAGGAAAATGGTGGGGACCACCATTCCCAACAGCAGGATCAGGGTCATGACGGCAGCCGCCAGGGTATCGCGACGCCCCAGTTTGCCATGCAGCCAGCCATAGACCGGCCAGGTGGTGATGCAGATCACCGCCGCAAACAGCACCGCCGCCAGAAAGGGATAGAGCACGAACAGGCAGCCGAGGATGAGCAGGGTCACCAGGCTGATCTGGGCAAGTTGTTTGGGATCGTAGGTCATGGACACCTCAGAATCTGGCCAGGATTTTCAGGGCCTGGCGGATGCCCTCGGAAGTGGACAGGCCAGGGCTCAGGGTTTTCAGGGCGCCGCTCGCTTCCTTGTCGCTGTAACCTAGCGCCAGCAGGGCATTTAGCACATCGTCGCTGGCATTGGCCGCCAAGGCGGGCGCAAGACCCCCGACCCCGGCTGCGCTTGGCAGCTTGTCCTTCAGTTCCAGCAGCAGGCGCTCGGCGGTCTTCTTGCCGATGCCCGGCACCTTGATCAGCCGCCCCGCTTCCTGACGCGCCACGGCGCTGGCCAAGTCGTCCACGGAAAGGCCGGACAGCACCGCCAGGGCGATGCGGGCCCCGACCCCGGAAATTTTCAGCAACTGGCGAAACGCGGCCCGCTCGTCGGCTGAGGCGAAGCCATAGAGGAAATGTCCATCTTCCCGCACCACATGGTGGATCAGCAGGCTCACGGCTTCCCCCAGGGCCGGCAGATTGTAGAAGGTGCTCATGGGCACATCCACCTCGTAGCCGACACCGCCCACGTCGATCATGATCTGGGGGGGATTTTTTTCGGCCAGGCGGCCGCAGAGACGTCCGATCATAAGGGTTTCGCCGAGCAATAAAGACCTGCCGCCAGCAGTAGACCGCCCAGGTTGGCGGCCAGGATCGACAGTTTGATGGCCGGCACCAGGCCCGCCGGGTGGCTGGCATGGGCCAGCAACTGGCGGGCGGCATGAAAGGAAAGCGGCAGGGCAAACGCCCCCGCCGCCGCATGAATGGGCAACATGCTCCTGGCCACCAGGAACAGGATCAGCCCATAGGCCAGGGCGGTGACGGCCAGGTAGCCCCACTTGGCCTCTTCCGGCCCCAGGCGCACCACCAGGGTCCGCTTGCCGGCCACGGCGTCGGCCTTGCGATCGGGAAACTGGTTGATGAACAGGATGTTGGCCACCAGCAGGGCATAGGGCAGCCCGGCCAGCCAGGGCTGCAGGGCGACACTGCCGCGCTGGACCAGATCGGCGCCCACCACCACCAGCAACCAGCCGGCCACGATCGCCAGTTCCCCCAGGCCGCGGGACATGAGCCGCAGCGGCGGCGCCGAATAGGCCCAGCCCAGCAGCAGCCCGCCCAGGCCGACCCAGAACAGTTCGAAGCCGGAACGGCTCATCAACCACAGGCCGGCCGGAATCACCGCCGCCAGCAGGCCGTAGCCGAACCAGGCCATGGCCCGGGCGCTGAGCACTCCGTTCTGGATGAAGCGGCTGCCGCCGGTGAAGGGATAGGCCCGCTCCCTATTGGCGGCATCGCTGCCGTTCAGGGCGTCGTAGTAATCATTGATCACATTCACCCCGGCGTGGGCCACCAGGGCGAAGAAAAGGGTGACCAGGGCCTTGTCCAGGACCAGGGGAAAGCCGCTGAAATGGGCCGAAGCCTGGCCGATCAGGCAACCTACCAGGGTGACGCTGAGAAAGGCAGGGCGGGTGGCGGCCAGATATTTGACCAGGGGATTCGGGAAGGCGCTCAGGCTGGGTTCGGCGGGGTGCATGGCATCATCCTATCAGGCGGCCGTTACGGACGCGATAACCGGCCGTCGCCAGGCCGCCCAGGCCCTGCCCCCCGTGGGCATGGCAGATGGCACAGGCCAGGGCATCGGCCGCATCGGCCGCCGGGGTGCCCGCCAGATTCAAGAGCCGCACCACCATGTTCTGCACCTGTTCCTTGGCCGCCTTGCCCTGCCCCACCACCGCCTGCTTGATCTGCAAGGCCGTATATTCCGACACCGGCAGCCCCCCATGCACCAGGGCCGACAGGGCCGCGCCCCGGGCCTGGCCCAGCAGCAGGGTGGATTGCGGATTCACATTCACGAAAATGATTTCCACCGCCGCCCCGTCGGGCCGATAGGTCGCCACCACTTCACTGATGCCCCGAAACAGGGTGTGGATGCGTTGCGGCAAGGTTTCCTTGTCATTCGACCTGATGCAGCCACTGGCCACATAACTGAGCTGGCTGCCCTGCTGCTCGATCACGCCAAAGCCGGTCACCCGCAGGCCCGGGTCGATGCCGAGGATGCGGCTCATGCCGGGCCCCGCGCCAGATACACCCCGGCCACCGCCAGGCCCATGCCGACCAGCGCCGTCGGCCCCAGGCTCTCGCCGAACACGCCCCAGGCAATCAGGGCCGTGGTGGGCGGGGTCAGGTAGAACAGACGCGCCACATGGACGGCGCTGCCCTGGCGGATCAGCACATTGAGCAGGCTGATGGCGCCGATGGAGAGCACCAGCACCAGCCACAGCAGGGCGAAGATGAATTCGCCGCTCCACTGGATCTGCATGGTTTCCGTCGCCAGGGCCACGGGCAGGGTCAGCAGGGCCGCCGGAACGAACTGCAGCACCGAGCCGGTACGCAGGTCGAAGCGGGTGCAAAAACGTTTCTGGTAGAGGGTGCCGGCGGTAATGCCGAGCAAGGCCACCAGGGCCGGCAGCAACATGCTGGAGAAGGCGCCCAGGCCCGCGCCGGACTTGCCGGACACCACCAACCCCACCCCGGCAAAGCCCAGGGCCAGGCCCAGCCACTGGCGCGGCGCCACTTTTTCCCCCAGCCACCCGCCCGCGGCCAGGGCCGTCAGCAGGGGTTGCATGCCCACCACCAGGGCCGTCAGTCCGGCCGGCAGGCCATGGTGGATCGCCATGAACACGCCGCCCAGGTAAACGCCGTGGACCAGCATGCCGCTCACGCCGATATGCAGCCACTGGCGCGGGTCCCGGGGCCAGGGGGCGCGGCTGAGGCAGACGATCAGCAGCATCAGGCCGATCACCAGCACATAGCGGCTGAGCAAAAAGGTCAGGGGCTCGGCATAGGGCAGGCCGAACTTGGCCCCGATGAAGCCGGTGCTCCAGAGCAAGACGAACAGGAAGGGAAGCAGGCGCTGCATCAAAAAACAAAGGCGACGCCACGCGCCGCCCTGCGTTTCATTTGGGCAATGGCGCTCACTCGTCCATCACCGCAGTGGTGTAGATTTCCTGCACGTCATCCAGGTTTTCCAGGGCGTCCAGGAGCTTTTGCATCTTGATGGCGTCTTCGCCGGTGAATTCGGTTTCGACATCCGGCTTCATGGTCACCTCGCCGAATTCGGGCTTGAAACCGGCGGCCTCCAGGGCATCCTTGACGGTCATGTAGTCGTTGGGAGCGGTGATGACTTCGATGGAACCGTCATCATTGCTGCTCACGTCCTCGGCACCGGCTTCGATGGCGGCCTCCATCAGGGCCGTTTCATCGGCCCCAGGGGCGAAGATCAGCTGGCCGCAATGCTTGAACTGGAAGGCCACGCAACCATCGGTGCCCATGTTGCCGCCGTGCTTGCTAAAGGCATGGCGCACTTCGGCCACGGTGCGGGTCTTGTTGTCGGTGAGGCAGTCCACCATGATCGCGGCGCCACCGATGCCGTAGCCTTCGTAGCGGATTTCCACATAATCGACGCCTTCCAGTTCGCCGGTGCCCTTCTTGATGGCGGTGTCGATCTTGTCCTTGGGCATGTTGACGCCCTTGGCCTTGTCCACCGCGACGCGCAAGCGCGGATTGAAGCTGACATCACCGCCGCCCATCTTGGCGGCCACGGTGATTTCCTTGGCGATTTTGGAGAAGGCGGCGCCGCGCTTCTCGTCCTGGCGACCTTTACGGTGCTGGATATTGGCCCATTTGCTATGACCAGCCATGATGTTCCTCAAATACCTGAAAGCGTTGATAGAATCCGGGAATTCTAACATATCGGACCCGGTCATCTCATGACTGCCCCCCTCGTCATTGCCAAACATCAGAGCACTGATATCGCCCTGCTGCCCGCCCTGGCCAACCGCCACGGCCTGATCACCGGCGCCACCGGCACCGGCAAGACCATCACCCTGCAGGTGCTGGCGGAGCGCTTTGCCAGCATCGGCGTGCCGGTGTTCATGGCCGACGTGAAGGGCGACCTGTCCGGCCTGGGCGCCCCGGGCAAGCTTTCCCCCAAGCTCAAAGAGCGGCTCGCAGCCCTGGGCGTCGAGGACTGGCAGCCCCAAGCCTGCACCACCGTGTTCTGGGACGTGTTCGGCGCCGCCGGCCACCCGGTGCGGGCCACCATTTCCGACATGGGCCCGATCCTCCTGTCCCGGCTGCTCAACCTGAACGACACTCAGGCCGGGGTGCTGCAACTCGTGTTCCGGATCGCCGACGACCACGGCCTCTTGCTCCTCGACCTGAAGGACCTGCGCGCCATGGTCCAGCATGTGGGCGAGAACGCCAAGGATTTCACGACTGAATACGGCAATGTCTCGGCGGCTTCCATCGGCGCCATCCAGCGCAACCTGCTGACCCTGGAGGAACAGGGCGGCGACGTGTTCTTCGGCGAGCCCATGCTCGACATCAACGACCTGATGCAGACCGACGCGGACGGCCGCGGCGTGATCAACGTGCTGGCAGCGGAAAAGCTGATGCAGTCCTCCCGGCTCTACTCCACCTTCCTGCTCTGGCTGCTCGCGGAACTGTTCGAGCAGTTGCCGGAAGCCGGCGACCTGGAGAAGCCGAAGCTCATGTTCTTCTTCGACGAGGCCCATCTACTCTTCAACGAGGCCCCGGCGGCGCTGCTGGAGAAGATCGAGCAGGTGGTGCGCCTCATTCGCTCGAAGGGGGTGGGCATCTTTTTCGTCAGCCAGAACCCTCTGGACCTGCCCGACACGGTGCTCGGCCAGTTGGGCAACCGGGTCCAGCACGCCCTGCGCGCCTTCACCCCCCGGGACCAGAAGGCGGTCAAGACCGCCGCCGAAACTCTGCGCGCCAACCCGGCCTTCGACGCGGCCACGGCCATCACCGAGCTGGGGGTGGGCGAGTCCCTGGTTTCCTTCCTGGACGAAAAGGGCCGGCCCACCATGGTGGAACGGGCCTTCATCCTGCCGCCTGCCTCCCGCATCGGCCCCCTGGACGCGGCCGAACGCGAAGCCGCCATCAAGGGCTCTCTGCTCTACGGCCATTACGAACAGGCCCTGGACCGGGAATCCGCCTACGAAAAACTCAAGGGCCAGGCCGCCGCCGCAGCCCCGACCTCGACCCAGAGCAAGCAGCAAACGCCCCAGGCCCCCGCCGACCCGGACGAGCCCGGCGGCATGCTCGATGGCCTGGGTGACCTGTTCGGCGGCGGCAGCTCCACCTCCGGCTCCCGGCGCAGCAGCAGCCGGGAAGGCGTGGTCGAAGCCCTGGCCAAATCCGCCGCCCGGGCCATAGGCTCCCAGGTGGGCCGGGAGATCATCCGCGGGGTGCTGGGCTCCATCCTGGGCGGCAGCTCCCGGCGCCGCTGAGAATCGGAAACTGGCCCAGCGGAGGCATTTTTGCGCCGCTTAGACTTCCCTTCCCGCGCCGATCCGGCGCTTCTATCAGGGAGTCGAAATAATGTTGGCCCGTTTTCGGAAAAAACTTCGCGAAATTTTCTTCGGCGGTTCGTTCGAATGGTCTGTTCTGCCAGATCAGCCACCGATCTTGTTGCCAACGCCCGGCATTCTGTACCACCTTCGGCGATGGTGGGCTCGGCACCGTGGCACGTTGGCCCGCATTACGGCCACCGCCTTAATCTCGACAGTGGTCGCCAAAATTTTCAGTTGAGGCCCGCCGCCGCCAGGGCCGTCAGCAGCTCCCGGGCGAAGCCCGAGAGGGCGGCCTCGTCCCGGACGCAGAGCTGCAGGTCCCGGCGGGCCCAGGGCTCGTCCAGCTCCACGAGCCCCGGCGGTTCCCGCAGATTAAGGCCGGCCAGGGCCGAGCGGGGCACCAGGCCGATGCCCACCCCGGCCCCCACCATGCGGCACACGGCGTCGAAACTGCGCACCTGGATGCGCACGTCCAGGGGCCGCCCCAGGGTGGCCGCCGCCTGCAGGGTGAAGCGGTGGATCGCCGAGCCCGCGTGCAGCATCACGAAGGGATAGTCCAGGGTCTCGGCGAAGCGGACCCCGGCCCGCACCGCCAGGGCATGGGCGGCGGGCACCACCAGCACCAGCCGGTCCTGCCGGTAGGGCAGCAGCCGCACCCCGGCTTCCAGCACCGATTCCCCCGGGGACTCGGCCACCACCCCCAGCTCCACTTCCCCCTTGGCCACCGCCTGGACGATGTCCGGACTGGTGTGCTCCTCCAGGCTGACGCTGACCTGGGGATGGGCGCGCAGGAATTCCGCCAGGTCGTCGGGCAGGAAGGTGTGGGTGGCATGGGTGTTGGCCCACAGGCTGACCTGGCCCCGCACGCCCCGGGCGAAAGGGGCCAGTTCCGCATGCATCTGTTCGAGGCGGGCGAACACCTGGCGAGCGTGCCGCAGCAGGGCCTGACCCGCCGGGGTGGGGCTGAGCCCCCGGGCCCGGCGCTCGAACAGGGATGTGCCCAGGCTTTCCTCCAGCAGCTTGAGCCGGTGGCTGGCCGAGGATGGCGCCAGATGCACCCGCTCTGCGGCACGGGTCAGGTTGCCCGCTTCGGCAATGGCGACAAACAGGCTCAGGTCGGTGAGGTCGTAACGCAGGGACATGGGAGGTTTCGTTTCTGACGAACGCAGGCGTGGCATCTTAGCAATTGTGGCGGGCTTGCGCCCCAGGCCTAATGGGCGCCTCTGCACAATGGAGCCGTCCATGGGCCAGCCCGACCCCGCCGCCGAACGTTTCGGCATCCTGCTCGCCCTCCTGGCCGCCCTGGGTTTTTCCCTCAAGGCCATCTTCGTCAAGCTGGCCTATGCCTGGCCCGTGAGCGCCGTCACCCTGCTCGCCATCCGCATGCTGCTCTCCCTGCCCGTGTTCGCCTGGGTGGGCTGGCATTCCAGCAAGGCGGCGCCGCCCCTCAGCCGGCGCGATTGGCTGATCCTCACCGGCCTGGGTCTGGCCGGCTATTACGGGGCCAGCATCCTGGATTTCCTCGGGCTGCAGTACATCACCGCAGCCCTGGAGCGGCTGATCCTGTACACCTACCCGACCCTGACGGTGCTGATCGCCGTGCTGGTGTTCAAGCGCCCCCTGCAGCGGCGGGAGCTGGGGGCCATCCTGCTTTCCTACGCCGGCATCGGCTTTGCCTTCGCCCACGACCTGGATCTGGCCGCCGAAGGGCATGCGGTCTGGCTGGGCGCCGGACTGGTGTTCGCCTCCAGCCTCACCTACGCGGTGTATCTGAGCGGCAGCGGCCCCATGATCGCCCGCCTGGGCAGCGCCCGCTTCACCGCCCTGTGCATGCTGGTGTCCACCGCCGGCACCCTGGCCCATTTCGCCCTGAGCCAGCCCCTGGAGGCCCTGATCCTGCCCTGGCAGGTCTATGGTCTGGGCGCGGCCATGGCGGTGTTTTCCACCATCCTGCCGGTGTTCATGCAGTCGGCGGCGATCCGCCGCATCGGCGCCTCCCGCTCGGTGCTGATCGGCACCATCGGCCCCATGGCCACCATCTTCTTCGGCTGGTGGTGGCTGGGGGAAACCCTGTCCCTGCACCAGATGCTGGGCGCCGGCCTGGTGCTGGCCGGGGTGCTGTTGGTGAGCCTGAAGCGATAGTTCACAAATTTCTGTCTTGACAGAAATTTGTGAACATCTATAGTCACGCCATGGAACTCACACCTGTCACCGAACGCTTCATCCTCCACTGGGGGAAAATGGGGGCCCGCTGGGGCGTCAATCGCACCGTGGCCCAGATTCATGCCCTGCTCTACCTGGCCGAGCAGCCCATGGCCGCGGACGAGATCGTGGACACCCTGTCGGTGGCCCGCTCCAACGTCAGCAACAGCCTCAAGGAGCTGCTCTCCTGGAAGCTGGTGCGGGTGGTGCATGTGCTGGGGGACCGGCGCGACCATTTCGAGACCTCCAAGGATGTCTGGGAACTGTTCAAGCTGATCGTCGAAGGCCGCAAGCAGCGTGAAGTTGAGCCCACCCTGGCGGTGCTGGGCGAGTGCCTGGCCAGCCCTGAGCTGGACAAGGAGAGTCCCGGAGTCCGCAAGCGCATCGAGGAAACCCGGGAGTTCATCCGGGTGCTCACGGTGTGGGCCGACGAGATGCTGCGCCAGGACCCGGAGACCCTGATGAAGGTGCTGAAGATGGGCGCGAAGATTCGGAATCTGGTGCGGGGCGAATAACCCGGCACCCCGGCGGGGCGGCCTTGCCGCCCTTTTTTGGCAGCAGTTATTTCTGTTTTTACTGAAATTACAGATAGAAAGGACAAGACATGGACACCCAGGCCTATCCCATGGAATTCCTCTACGACGGGGAATGCGCCATCTGCCGCTTCGACGTGGCCCATCTGCGGCGCCACGACCGGCACGGCCGCCTGCGCTTCATCGACATCAGCGGCGCCGATTTCGACCCGGCCCCCTACGGCCGCAGCAAGGCGGAACTGCTGGCCCGCATCACCGCCCGACGGGCTGACGGCCGCATCGTCGAGGGGCCGGAAGTGTTCCGCCTGGCCCTGGCCGCCAACGGCCTGGGCTGGCTGGTGGCCCCGACCCGCTGGCCCGGACTCGCCTGCATCACGGAAGCGTCCTATCGCTGCTTCGCCCGCCACCGGGTGCAGCTGTCGCGCCGCTTCGGGGGCATCTTCGCCCGCCTCACCCCGGTCTGCGACGGGGACGTCTGCCAACGCCCGGGGAGCGGATCATGAGGGCCTCCCTGCTGCTCCTGGCCCTGACCCTGCCGCCCCTGGCCGGCTTCCTGGTGGCCCGCTACCTGAACCCCACCCTGGAGCGCCTGCTCACGGAGCTGTGCGGCAGCGTCGAACGGGCCGAAATCTGGGTGCGCCTGGTGCAGCTGTTCCTGATGCTCGGGCCCACGGCCCTGGCCCTGATGCGGGCCGATGGCTGGCGCTCCCTGGCAGACGGGCTGAGCACCCTGCACGCCATGGCCAGCATCACCGTCAATGGTCTGCTGATCGTGCTCACGGTGGTGGCCTGGGTGCTCTGGCGCCAGATTCCCAAAGACCGGGAGGAAAGATCATGAACATCCTGCTCTGCGGCGCTGACGGCATGCTCGGCCGCCACCTGGGCCAGCAACTGGAGGCGGCCGGTCACCGGGTGGTGCGCGGCGTGCATAGACCCCGCCTGCCCGGGGACCTGGCCCTGGATTACCGCTGCGACCTGAGTCCGGAAGCCTGGCTGCCCCGCCTGGCGGGCATCGACGTGGTGATCAACGCCGTCGGCATCCTGCGCGAGACCCAGGCCGGGGATTACCAGCGCATCCACCACCAGGCGCCGGCGGCCCTGTTTGCCGCCTGCGCCCGGGCCGGCATCACCCGGGTGGTGCAGATTTCCGCCCTGGGCCAGGGAGATGCAGCCGGCCTGCCCGCCTACCTGGACAGCAAGCGGGCCGCCGATGCCGCCTTGAGCGCAGCCCTGCCCCAAGGGGCCACGGTGCTGCGCCCGGGCCTGGTGTTCGCCCCGGACGGGGCCTCCAGCCGCTTCTTCCTGGCCCTGGCCAGCCTGCCGCTACTGGCCCTGCCCGGGGGCGCCGGCCCGGTGCAGCCGGTGCATGTGGATGATCTGGCCGCCGCGGTGCTCGCCTGCCTGGAACAGCCTTCCGGCCCCACCCGGGTGCTGGAACTGCCCGGCCCCCGGGCCCTGAGTTACCGGGACTGGCTGCAGACCTACCGGCGCTTGCAGGGACTCGCCAGCGCCCCCTGCCTGCCGCTGCCCGCATGGCTGATGCCCCTGGCGGCCCGGGTGGCGGGGTTCTTTCCCGGCTCCCTGCTCTCTGCCGACAG
>NZ_JBASOH010000112.1:0-55634 GCF_049658005.1 Azovibrio sp.
TCTTGCCGCAGGCCTGGCAGCGCAGCCGCTTGGTGTCGATGCCGATGCCCACGCGCTTGCCGTGCAGGGGCAGGTCCTTGAATACCTGCTCGCGGGTGCCCCACGAGGTCAGGCGGTCGGACTGGCAATGCGGGCAGGATGAGGCCACTTCCACCGGCTCGGCGGTGACGCGGTAATCGTGGTCGGATTCCTCCACCCGCAGCACCCGGTACTGCGGCAGGTTCAGGATGTTGGCGGGCATGGTCACAGCCTCGTGATTCTGGTTGGGTCGGTGCCACAAGGCCGGATCAGCAGCCAGACCTGCAACCGCCCATCAGGTTCGCCGCGTGAGGCAAGATCAACGCCGAACGGCTTGACAATGGCGAACACGCCCGGCGCCATGCCGTGGCTTTGGTCGAACTTGGGTCGCTGTCCAATCGCTTCACGCAATTGGGTCAACAGGGGCTGCCGGTCCCGAGCTACCGGCTGCGCTGTGGCCATTGGCGCGCTCTCTTTCATGGCTCCATCCCATAGCCGCCCGAACGATCCGCATCCATATCGCACACCCGGTCGAAGATGACGGTCGAAAGGTGCGAGCAAGCGGCTTTAGCCGCCTGCCAGTCATGCCTGCGAGGATCAATGCCGTCGAGACTGCCAAGGATTTGCACGGGGCGCTGCACGCGAGCCGTTTTCCAGCCTGCGACCGACTCAAGTTGGGCCTGCACTTCATCGAAGCGCTGGCGCAGATCGGTCAGTACATGGTCGGCGTCGCGTGAGAAGCGATGCCCGGCATGGATTGCGGAGGCGGTTTCGCCGACCAGCACGGCATCCGGCAGGATGCGCTGGAGCCGTGCGGCCGAGGACAGGACGAGTTCCCAGTCAGGCAGCGGTGCGGTGTTCTTCGACATAGTGCATCCAGAAGTGATGGCGTTGAGCGTAGGGATCAAAGACGTAAGGACGGCAAACGCGCTCCACCTTGTCCAGCAGAGTGCGGTCGGACAAAGCAGCCCGGCGCAGTTCAGCCCACTCTCGCCACCGACCGCGTGAGATCACGTCGTCGATGGCGGCGAGGGTGAAGCGCTGATGGTTGAGGTGGCGATGAAGCATGGTCAACAACACACTTTTACGATGATTTCCGGGTGAATGTTACGCGAACGGGGAGGCAAAACAACACAAGGCAAAGCAACACGATTTTGCGATTATTGCTTGCCTGCGCCTTGCGTTCGCTACAGGCTTGCCCAACCCACTTTCACGAATACTCGCAAAAGTCAGCCCGATTCAAGGGCCCTGCATGGCTCTGCCAGTCGGAGGGACAATGCTGCAGTTGCTGCCGTTCGTGACGAAACGAGCGCAGCTCGCCCTCCCGCCAGAAGAGCGGCGCCCGCCCCAGGAATCCAGCATCACCTTCCTGATAACGCACGCATTGGCCGGGCTTGAGCACTTCCGGCCGGGGCGCCGCAAGACCAAGCGCCGGTTGCATGCGCCCCGGCGACGCCGCATCCGCATCCGCATCCGCATCTCCGGCCGCATCTGCCGCTTCATCTGCCGCTTCATCTGCCGCTTCATCTGCCGCTTCATCTGCCGCTTCATCTGCCGCTTCGTCTGCCATGAGCACGCCAGAAGACAGCGGAAGTGCCAGCAAACCTGCGACGCCCAGAACACGCATCAGCAGCACGGCTTTCTCAGGGCGGCTGAGAGCGGCGCCCTTGTCACGATCCGCCTGGCAAAAGGACGGGTGGGGCAGTACGGCCAGGGTGAACCCGGTCGCCATGAATCACCCTTTTTTCTTTTCCGGGCGTTTCCAGTTGAGCAGACTGGTCTGGCGGACGCGGGAAACGGTGAGGGCGTTCGGGGGAGCATCCCGGGTCAAGGTAGTGCCGGCTCCCAGCGTGGCCCCTTGACCCACCCGGACCGGCGCCACGAGCTGAGTGTCGGAGCCGATGAAGACATCATCCTCGATCACGGTCCTGAACTTGTTGGCCCCATCGTAATTACAGGTAATGGTGCCCGCACCGATATTCACCCGGGCGCCCACATCGGCATCGCCGACATAGGCCAGGTGATTTGCCTTCGAACCAGGACCGATCTGGCTGTTCTTCACTTCCACGAAATTGCCCACATGAACGCCCGCTGCCAGGCTTGTTCCGGGACGCAGGCGGGCATAGGGACCGACCACAGCATCGGGGCCCACCTGAGCCTTGTCGATGTGGGTAAACGCAGCAATGCGGGCGCCCGCCGCAATATCGGCTTCGCGAATGACGCAGTAAGGGCCGATTTCCACCGCCTCGGCCAGGCGTACATGCCCCTCGAAAATGCAGCCCACATCGATGCTCACATCCCGGCCGCACTCCAGTGTGCCGCGCACATCGATCCGGTCCGGGTCTGCCAGACGCACTCCCTGGTTCATCAGGGCTACCGCCTGGCGCTGCTGATAAATGCGCTCCAGTTCCGCCAATTGCGCCTTGTTGTTGATGCCTTGAACCTCCCAGGCGCCCTCGGGGTGAGCGCTACGCACCGGCACGCCTGCCGTTACCGCCCGGGCCACCACATCGGTCAGGTAATACTCGCCCTGGGCATTGTCGTTGGAAAGACGGGTAAGCCATTCAGCCAGGCGCCCGCCCGGCAGCACCATGATGCCGGTATTGACTTCATCGATGGCGCGCTGTCCGGGCGTGGCATCCTTTTCTTCGACGATGCCCAGCACGCCGCCCGTGGCCTCCCGCACGATCCGGCCATAGCCTTGGGGATTTGCCAGCCGCACCGTCAGCAAACCCAGACCGTCCGCCGCCTGATGCAGCAGATGTTGCAAGGTGGAGGCCTGCACCAAGGGGACATCTCCATACAACACCAGCGTTGGCAGCCTCTCATCGATGAATGGCAGCGCCTGGGCCAGGGCATGGCCGGTTCCTAGTTGCGGTGACTGCAGCGCCCAGGCCAGGCCTGCTGCATCGATGCTCTGGCGCACGACCTCACCCCCGTGACCGTACACCACGACCAGGTTTTCCGGTTGCAGTTGCCGGGCCGTGTCCACCACATGTCGCAGCAGGGCCTTGCCGGCCAGGGGATGCAGCACCTTGGGAAGATTGGAATACATCCGCTTGCCCTGACCGGCGGCCAGGATGACCACATTCAAAGGCATTGCTTGCTCTCCTGGTTCAGGCAATTTTCTTGCCGTCGTCCTGCCCGGTCAGGACATCGGTGAGAACCTGCCTTCCCCGGCTTGAAATGACCCAATGCAGCACATTCTTGTCATTGATGCGAGTGTCGATCAGGCCCACATTCTTGAGCACGGCCAGGCGCTGACTGATCAGCTCCCGACCCAGGGAGGTTTTTTCGGTCAGGGCCGCCAGGTTGCCATAGACATAGCTTTCATCGGCCAGGGCCCGCAGGATTTCCACGTCGTTGTAGGTCACCACCTCGCGCGGTTCCGTTCTGGGCTCGGGCTTTTCCTGGGGGACTTCGATCGGCATCGGCGCGACGGGTAAGGCTTCGAGCTTCTGCCGCAAGGTTTCCTGCTCGCGGCGGAGTTGCTCCAGCTCGCGCCGCAACGGTTCTAGCTGCTGCTGATAAAGTGCGACCGGGTTTTCAAAGATGCGCCGGGCGGCCACCACATAGATCAGACAGAAAGCGGCAAAGACATACAACTCCCCGGGCCGGGTCCGGGCGCCTTCGAGCAGATTGCTGGACAGCATGTTGAGTAGCAGCGGGGCGGTGAGCGCCGTGACCACCCCGAACACGAGGTAGCGGCGCCAATCCTGACGTCCGGCGAGGCTGCCCTGGCGTTCTGCCAGGTAATGGTTGGCCAGCCCGCCCAGCACCCCGGCAATCATCATGACCATGAGCGCCAGCAGCAAATGGCTATCAAACTCCCCCAGGGTGGATGTCACCTGCAAGGATTGTTGTAGATTCAATGTATCACCCTCCCGTTATTGACCGCGAATATGCCACAAGCGGCGCTTATCCCAAAGAAAAACCCCGTCTCGTCCGCGCGGACCCGACGGGGTTTTCGATGGGGTGGTGTACATCAGCGGGGCAGAACGGAAGACCCCATCAGGAATTCGTCCACCGCCTTGGCGCACTGGCGGCCCTCACGAATGGCCCAGACCACCAGGGACTGGCCCCGGCGCACATCACCCGCTGCATAAATGCCGGGCACGCTGGTCTGATAGCAAGCCTCGCCATCGGTGCTGGCCTTGACGTTGTTGCGGGCATCTTTTTCCACGCCGAAGGCATCGAGCAGGCTGCCGACGGGATTGACGAAACCCATGGCCAAAAAGGCGAAGTCACAAGGCAGTTCGAACCCGGAACCGGGCACTTCTTGCATCTTGCCGTCCTTCCATTCGACGCGCACGGCCTTCAAGGCCTTGACCCTGCCCTGGGCATCGCCGATGAATTCCTTGGTGGCTACCGAGAATTCGCGGCGGGTATCGCCTTCCTTGTGGGAGGAGGAAGTGCGCATCTTGAGCGGCCAGTAGGGCCAGGTCAGGGCCTTGTCTTCCTGTTCGGGGGGGGCGGGCATCAGTTCGAACTGGGTCACGGAAGCGGCACCGTGGCGGTAGCTGGTGCCGACGCAGTCGGAGCCGGTGTCGCCGCCGCCGATCACCACCACATGCTTGCCCTTGACATTGATGGGGTTCTTGATGCCTTGCTGGACTTCCTTGTTCTGGGGAATCAGGAATTCCAGGGCAAAGTGCACGCCCTTCAGGTTGCGGCCGGGAACGGGCAGGTCGCGCGGCACTTCGGAACCTGCGGCCAGGATCACCGCATCGAATTCCTGCTGCAACTGCCCGGCGGCAACGGTCTCGGTGGCGTCATTGTTGATGCCGGCCGGCAGCTTGCCATCGCCGACGATGACCCGGGTCCGGAACACCACGCCTTCGGCTTGCAGCTGGGCGACGCGGCGGTCGATCACTGCCTTGTCGAGCTTGAAGTCGGGGATGCCGAAACCGAGCAGGCCGCCGATGCGGCTCGATTTTTCGAACACGGTCACGGCATGGCCCACCCGGGCGAGTTGCTGGGCGGCGGCCAGTCCGGCAGGGCCGGAACCAACGACGGCGACCTTCTTGCCGGTCTTGGCGGCGGCGACCTGGGGCTTGACCCAGCCCATTTCCCAGCCCTTGTCGATGATGGCGTGCTCGATGGACTTGATGCCCACGGGCGCAGCGTTGATGCCCAGGGTACAGGCCGCCTCGCAGGGGGCCGGACAGATGCGGCCGGTCACGTCGGGAAAATTGTTGGTCGAATGCAGCACGTCCAGGGCCTGCTGCCAGTTGTCGCGATAAACCAGGTCATTCCAGTCGGGAATGATGTTGTTGACCGGGCAGCCATTGCTGCAAAAAGGAATGCCGCAATCCATGCAACGGGCGGCCTGAACCTTGGCATCCTCGTCCGACAGGGTGAGGACGAATTCCTTGTAGTGGGTCAGGCGCTCCTCGATCGGCGCGTAGGCTTCTTCGCGACGGTCGAATTCGAGAAATCCAGTCGGCTTGCCCATGTTATGCGGCCTCCTTCTGTGCCGCCGCAGCCAGCTCGGTCAGGGCGCGGCGATATTCGTGGGGGAAGACTTTGACGAACTTGCTGCGGCTGGATTCCCAGTCAGCCAGCAGGGCTTTGGCCCGGGCACTGCCGGTGGCTTCAAGGTGGCGGGTGATCAAATCCTTCAACTGGGCTTCGTCAGCCTGGTCGTCATGGAAGGGTCCGGCCTGCTCGCTGGCGGGCAGCACCTTTTCCAGACCCACCTGGGCCAGATTGCAGCGGTCCTTGAACGCACCGTCCTCGTCCAGCACATAAGCGATGCCACCCGACATGCCGGCCGCGAAGTTTCGACCGGTCATGCCCAGCACGACCACGGTGCCGCCGGTCATGTACTCGCAGCCGTGGTCGCCGGTACCTTCGACGACGGCGGTGCCCCCGGAATTGCGGACACAGAAGCGTTCGCCGCCGACCCCGGCCAGGAAGGCCTCACCCTCGGTGGCACCGTACATGACAGTGTTGCCGACGATGATGTTGTTCCCGGCATCGCCGCGAAAGTCGGGGTGGGGGCGCACGATGATGCGCCCACCGGAGAGGCCCTTGCCCACATAGTCATTGCCTTCGCCCACCAGCTCCAGGGTGATGCCCCTGGCCAGGAAGGCGCCGAAACTCTGGCCGGCGGTGCCGGTGAGCTTGATGTAGAGGGTGTCGTCGGGCAGGCCGGCGGCACCATGGCGCCGGGCCACCTCGCCCGAGAGCATGGTGCCCACGGTGCGGTTCACGTTTTTCACCGGCAGCTCGATGCGAACCTTCTCACCCTTCTCCAGGGCCGGCCGGGCCAGCTCGATCAGTTTCAGGTCGAGGGCCTTGTCGAGGCCATGATCCTGGGTATCGGTATGCCGACGCCCGACTTCGGCAGGCACGGCGGGCTGCTGGAAGATGCGGCTGAAGTCCAGACCCTTTGCTTTCCAGTGCTCGATGTCGGCGCGCTTTTCCAAGAGGTCGGAACGGCCGATCAGGTCGTCGAACTTGCAAACGCCCAGCTGGGCCATCAGTTCGCGCACTTCCTCGGCGACGAAGAAGAAGTAGTTCACCACATGCTCGGGCTGGCCGGTAAAGCGCTTCCTGAGCTCGGGGTCCTGGGTGGCGACGCCCACGGGGCAGGTGTTGAGGTGACACTTGCGCATCATGATGCAGCCTTCCACCACCAGGGGCGCGGTGGCAAAGCCGAATTCATCGGCCCCCAGGAGGGCGCCGATCACCACGTCGCGGCCGGTCTTCATCTGGCCGTCCACCTGGACGCGGACCCGGGAGCGCAGCTGGTTCAGCACCAGGGTCTGCTGGGTTTCGGCCAGGCCCTGCTCCCAGGAAGTCCCGGCGTGCTTGATGGAGGACAGGGGCGAGGCGCCGGTGCCGCCGTCGTGACCGGCGATCACCAGATGGTCGGCCTTGGCCTTGGCGACGCCGGCCGCCACGGTACCCACCCCCACCTCGGACACCAGCTTCACGGAGATGCTGGCCCGCGGGTTGGCGTTCTTCAGGTCGTGGATCAGCTGGGCCAGGTCCTCGATAGAGTAGATGTCGTGGTGGGGCGGCGGCGAAATGAGGCCGACGCCGGGCACGGAGTGGCGCAGGAAGCCGATGTACTCGGACACCTTGTGGCCGGGCAGCTGACCCCCTTCGCCAGGCTTGGCGCCCTGGGCCATCTTGATCTGGATCTGGTCGGCATTGACGAGGTATTCGGTGGTGACGCCGAAGCGGCCGGAGGCCACCTGCTTGATGGCCGAGCGCAGGGAGTCGCCTTCCTGGAAGGTGTAGTCGCGTTCGATGCGGGAAGCCCCGATCACTTCCGATAGCTTCTGGCCGGCCTTGAGCGGCAGGTAACGGCGGGCATCTTCCCCTCCTTCGCCGGTATTGGACTTGCCACCGATGCGGTTCATGGCGATGGCCAGGGTGGTGTGGGCTTCGGTGGAGATGGAACCCAGCGACATGGCCCCCGTGGCGAAGCGCTTGACGATCTCCTTGGCTGATTCCACTTCCTCAAGGGGCACGGGCGCGCCGGCGGGCTTGATCTCGAACAGGCCGCGCAGGGTCAGGTGACGCCGGGTCTGATCGTTGATCAGCCTGGCGTATTCCTTGTAAGTCTCGTACTGGCCCGAGCGGGTGGCATGTTGCAGCTTGGCGATGGAGTCCGGCGTCCACATGTGCTCTTCGCCGCGGATGCGGAAGGCGTAATCCCCCCCGGCATCGAGCATGTTGGCCAGCACCGGATCAGGGGAGAAGGCGGCCTGGTGCAGGCGGATATTTTCTTCGGCCACTTCGAACAGACCGATGCCCTCGATCCTGGAAGGGGTGCCGGTAAAGTATTTGTCCACGAAGGCCTGCTGCAGGCCCACGGCTTCAAAGATCTGGGCCCCGGTGTAGGACATGTAGGTGGAGATGCCCATCTTGGACATGACCTTGCAAAGGCCCTTGCCCACTGCCTTGACGAAGTTCCTGACGAACTTGTCGGCCTTTTCGGCATCCCCCCTGGCCATGGCCCGCAGGGTGTCGAAGGCCAGATAGGGGTGCACCGCTTCGGCACCGTAGCCGCCCAGCAGGGCAAAGTGGTGGGTTTCCCGGGCGGAACCGGTTTCCACCACCAGACCGGTGGAAGTGCGCAGGCCTTCCTTCACCAGGTGCTGATGCACCGCAGAGGTGGCGAGCAGGGCCGGAATGGCGACCTGATCCTTGCCCATCTTGCGATCGGAAATGATCAGGATGTTGGCACCTCGACCCACGGCATCCACCGCCTCGGCCGCCAGGGAAGCCAGACGGGCTTCGATACCCTCCTTGCCCCAGGCGACGGGGTAGCAGATATCCAGTTCGTAGGAGCTGAACTTGCCTTCGGTGTACTTGCCGATGTGACGGATCTTTTCCATGTCGCCGGCGCTCAGCACGGGCTGGGCCACTTCCAGGCGGATGGGCGGATTGATCTCGTAAGGGTTGAGCAGATTGGGCTTGGGTCCGATGAAGGATACCAGGGACATCACCAGCTCCTCCCGGATCGGGTCGATCGGGGGGTTGGTCACCTGGGCAAACAACTGCTTGAAGTAGTTGTAGAGCGGCTTTTCCTTGCGGGAGAGCACGGGCAGGGCGGCATCGTTGCCCATGGAACCGGTACCCTCTTCACCATTCTGGGCCATGGGCTCCAGAATGAACTTCAGGTCCTCCTGGGTGTAACCAAAAGCCTGTTGCTGATCCAGGAGGGAAGAAATGCTGGCTTCGCGGCATTCTTCTGCAGCGGGCACGGCATCCAGCTTGATGCGGATTTTTTCGATCCATTCCCGGTAGGGCTTGGAAGAAGCCAGGGAGTCCTTCAACTCCTTGTCGTCCACGATGCGGCCCTTGTCCATGTCGATCAGGAACATCTTGCCGGGCTGCAGGCGCCATTTCTGGACGATGCGGCTTTCGGCAATCGGCAGCACGCCGGATTCGGAGGCCATCACCACCAGATCGTCATCGGTGACCAGGTAGCGGGCGGGGCGCAGGCCGTTGCGGTCCAGGGTGGCGCCGATCTGGCGGCCATCGGTGAACGCCACCGCAGCGGGGCCATCCCAGGGCTCCATCATGGCCGCATGGTATTCATAGAAGGCGCGCCGGTTGGCATCCATCGTCGCGTGCTTTTCCCAGGCCTCCGGGATCATCAGCATCATCGCGTGGGTCAGGGAGTATCCGCCCATCACCAGCAATTCGAGGGCGTTGTCGAAGGCGGCGGAGTCAGACTGGCCGGGATAGTGCAGGGGCCAGATCTTCTTCAGGTCGTCGCCCATCAGGGGCGAGGAAATCGCCTGTTCCCGGGCCTTGAACCAGTTCACGTTGCCGCGCACGGTATTGATTTCACCGTTATGGGCGATCATGCGGAACGGGTGAGCCAGATCCCAGGTGGGAAAGGTGTTGGTGGAGAAGCGCTGATGCACCAGGGCCAGGGCGGAAACCACGCGGCCATCCTGAAGGTCTTTGTAATAAACACCGACCTGATCGGCCAGCAGCAGGCCCTTGTAGTTCACCGTGCGGGCGGAGAAGGAAGGCACATAGAACTCACCGCCATGCTTGAGCTTCAGCGACTTGATGGCATTGGCGCTGCGGCGGCGGATGATGTAGAGCTTGCGTTCCAGGGCATCGGTGGTCAGCACGTCGGGGCCACGGCCCACGAACACCTGGCGGATCACCGGCTCGGTAGCGCGGACCACGGGCGACATCGGCATGTCGCCATTCACGGGGACATCGCGCCAGCCCAGGATCACCTGGCCTTCCGCCTTGGCATTGCGTTCGATCTCGGCCTCGCAGGCTTGACGGGAGGCGGCCTCGCGCGGCAGGAACAACATGCCGACACCGTACTCACCGACGGCAGGAAGAATGACCCCCTGACGGGCCATTTCCTCACGATAGAACAGGTCGGGAATCTGGATGAGGATGCCGGCTCCGTCACCCTGCAAGGGATCCGCGCCCACGGCGCCCCGGTGATCCAGGTTTTTCAGGATGAGCAGACCTTGCTCGACGATACCGTGACTTTTCTGGCCCTTCATGTGGGCCACGAAACCCACGCCGCAAGCATCGTGCTCATTCGCTGGATCGTAGAGACCCTGCTGTTCGGGAACTGCCGCCATTACTCTTGTTTCCTCGTTCATCTTCGGCAACCTCGCGCGCCTATCGTATCAATACGCAAAAAAAAGCCGGGGCACCGGCTCGCGAAATTCAGGGAAAGCGGCGAAATATAACGCCAAAGCGCTCACTTTTCAATAATCCGCAACAGACGGCTTGCCATCGGAAACGACGTTGCGCTCCGGCACCATGCCGGCCCTATCACGGCACTATCACGGCCCTATCACGGCCCTGTCACGGCCCTGTCACGGCTCAGGCACAACAAGATTCAATCGTGGCACGCACCTGACGCTCGTCAGCCTTGTCACTGACCACCGCTTTGCCGATTGCCTCCAGCAACACCAGACGCAGCTTGCCCTCCTGCACCTTCTTGTCGTGCCGCATCAATTCCATATACCTTGCCGCTCCCAATTCCGGACCCCGGACCGGCAATCCTGCCGCGGCAAGAAGGGTTTCGACGCGCTCTACCTCCGCCGCGCTCAAGTAGCCCAGCAGGGCCGAAAGATGCGCCGCCATGACGGTGCCGGCGGCCACCGCCTCCCCATGCAGCCATTTTCCATACCCCAATCCGGCTTCAATCGCGTGCCCAAAAGTATGACCCAGATTGAGCAAGGCCCGCTCGCCCTGCTCCCGCTCATCGGCCACCACCACCTCTGCCTTGTGGGCGCAGGAGCGATACACCGCTTCTTCGAGCAAACTCTCGTCGCGGGCCATGAGGCCGGGCATGTGCGCTTCCAGCCAGTCTAGAAATTCCGCATCGCGGATCAGGCCATACTTGATCACCTCGGCCAGCCCCGCATGCAGTTCCCGTTCCGGCAGCGTCTCCAGGGTGCCGATGTCGGCCAGCACCAGGCGCGGCTGGTAAAACGCACCGATCATGTTCTTGCCCAGCGGATGATTGATGGCGGTCTTGCCCCCCACGGAAGAATCCACCTGAGCCAGCAGGGTGGTGGGCATCTGGATGAAGGGCATGCCGCGCTGGTAACAGGCCGCGGCAAAGCCGCCCATGTCGCCAATCACCCCGCCGCCCAGGGCGATCAGCGTCGTACCCCGCTCGCAATGCGCCTCCAGCAGCGCGTCAAAAATGAGGTTCAGGGTCTGCCATTCTTTGTAGACCTCGCCATCGGGCAGCACGATTTCCAGGGGCTGAATATCGAGGCGGGCCAGCGTCGCGCGCAGGCGCGCCAGGTACAAGGGCGCCACGGTCGTGTTGCTGACGACCGCTACGGAACGGCCGCGCAGATGAGGGGCCAGCAATTCGGGCTGACACAGCACGCCCCGGCCGATATGAATGGGATAAGCACGCTCGGCGAGGTTGACGTTCAAAGTACGCATTGTTTCTGATATTCCTTGACCAGCAACTGAGTGATGGCAGAAGGGGGCAGGCGGCCACCATTGACGATGAAATGAGCGGTTTCCCGATAGAGCGGATCACGCAGGGCATACAGCGATTCAAGCTTGGCGAGCGGATCTTCGACCTGCAGCAGCGGCCGGTTGCGATCATGACGAGTGCGGTTCCAAAGCTGCAGCGGCGGCACATTCAGGTAAACCACCCAGCCATTGTCACGCAGGGCCTGGCGGTTTTCCGGGGCCAGGATGGCGCCGCCGCCGGTAGCCAGCACCACCGGCCCCTCGTGCACCAGTTCGCCAATTACCTGCACTTCACGGCGACGAAATCCGGCTTCGCCCTCGATTTCAAAGATGGTGGGAATGCCCACTCCGGTGCGGGCTTCGATTTCGTGATCGGAATCCAGGAAGGGCCGCCCCAGGCGCCGCGCCAGCTGGCGGCCGACCGTGGTCTTGCCGCAGCCCATGAGGCCGACAAGATAGATATTCTGCTCCATGTCCATGGCCGGCATTCTAGCGGAGGGCGGCCCTCGCTTCACCTGTTTCCCAATGAAAAGAGGCCATTGCCGGCCTCTTTTCCGGGGGTCCAGGAAGGTTCAGCGAATTGCGACGGTCTCGCTGACGATGCGCGGGGTGATGAAGATCAGCAACTCGGTTTTCTCGTTTTGCCGGGACGTGTTCTTGAAGGCAAAACCAATCACCGGCAGATCTCCCAGCAAGGGCACCTTATTGACGTCATCCCGGGTCTTGATCTCATAGATGCCGCCGATCACGATGGTGCCGCCGTTATCCACCAGCACATCGGTTTCCACCTTTTTGGTTTCAATGATGGCCCCCCAGCGGGTTTCGGCCCCGATGGCGTCCTTGTTGATCTTGAGCCGCATCGACACCTTGCCGTCCGGGGTGATGTGCGGCGTCACCTCCAGGGCCAGCACCGCCTTTCTGTACACGACGCTGGTGGCACCCGAACTGGAAGCTTCGAGATAGGGCACCTCGACCCCTTGTTCGATCCGGGCCTTGGTCTGATCCGAGGTCAGCACCCGGGGGCTGGAAACGACCTTGCCCTTCAGGTCCGCTTCGAGCGCGGAAATCTCCAGATTCAGGAACTTGGTCTTGGCCGCATTGAAAAGCGTGAAGGAAAACTCAGTCGGGCTGACGCCTTTATACCCGGTTGCGGGCAGATTGACCTGGTTCAGGTTATTGATCAGCGCCTCGGGTTGCACCTTGTATTCAGGGCCGATCCACTGCAGTTGGCTCTGCTCGAGCCAACCTTGAGCGTATTGCTGCTTGATGTAGGCATCGCCTGCAATCAATTGATTCTGCCCGCCCCAGTTGCCATAGCGGTCCTTGCCCATGATCCCGAGCCGGGCCCCCAGGTTTCTTGCAAACTGGTCCGTCGCCTCGACAATCCGGGCCTCGATCATCACCTGCCTGACGGCAATATCGACCTGCGCAATCACCTTGCGCACCTCCTCGAGCCGGATGGGCACATCCTGAACGAACAAGAGATTGGTTCTTTCATCAAACACGGCACTGCCGCGCTTGGACAACATGCGTTGATCCTTGGAGGTCAGCAACTCCTGCAGTTGCTTGGCTTTCTGATAGTTGATCTGAAAACTTTCCGTGCGCAGCGGCTCCAGGTCCTCGGTCTGCTGCTTGGACTCGAACTCCAGCTTTTCCCGGGTAGCAATTTCATCACGCGGCGCAATCAGGATCACATTACCGTTCTTGCGCATGTCCAGCCCTTTTTGCTGGAAGATGATGTCGATCACCTGGTCGGCAGGCACATCCTTCAATACCAGTGTGGTGGTTCCGGTCACCGTCTCACTGATGACGGCATTCAGCCCCAGTTCTTCCGCCATCAGGCGCAGCAGGGCGCGCACATCGCCATTCTGGTAATTGATGCTGATACGCGGACCCTGATAGCCAATCTTGGTGCCCTGTACCAGCTTGTTCGGGTCTTCCACGATCGGCTTGACTTCCACCACGAACTGATTTTCCGCCTGGTAGGCGTTGTATTCCCACAGCCCCTTCGGGGTAATGGTCATGTGCACGCTATCGCCTTTTTTCTCGGTCACGATCTGCGTGACGGGCGTCGCAAAATCGGTGACGTCCAGTTTACGCTGCAGATTCTGCGGCAGATCCGTTTTCAGGAAGTCAACCACCAGATCCTTGCCTTGCTGGCGAATGTCGATACCGGTGCCCGCATCGGCCAGGTCCACCATGATCCGGCCTTCGCCATCCTTGCCGCGACGGAACGCAATGTCACGCACCGCATGCAGGGCGTCGGGCCTGGCTTCGCGCACGAAATGTTCCACGCGTGCGCCGTCGCTGGTGGTGGCCTCCAGCGGCGAGAGCGTGACGAGAACGGAATTGCCATCGATCCGGGTGGTATAGCTGAGGTTGCGTACCAGATTCAGCACGACACGGGTTCTTTCGCCAACCTGCACCACATCCAGGCGGGTCAGATCGCCCTCATTGACCGTATGGCTGTTTTTACCCAGGGCATTGCCTACCCCGATGAAATCAAAAGCCAGGCGCGAGGGATTGGCAATGCTGAAACCCACCGGCGGGTTGGCCAGCGGTTCTTTCAGGTCGAACTTGACCAGAATATTCCCCCCTTGCTGCGCGACGTGAAAAGCCTGAATCGCATTGGCCGGCGACGACGGCTCGGCCGCCTGGAGGGTGATAATCGGAAGCATGCCGAACATCAGGCCTGCCAGCATACACTTCATACGATTCAGCATTTTCACTTTATTTCCTCCTGGGCCTGTAGTTGCAGCATATTCATGCGCTCAGACCAATCGCCCGTTGAATCCTCAACGACTTCCTTGATTTCCACGGCCTGATCCGTGATCTTCACGACCACCCCAAAATCCAGACCGATGTAATCCCCCACCTTCACCTGCTTCACCAGTTGATCGACTTGAATCGCGGCCATGGGAGTATTGTTGATGTTCATGAAGCCGATCATTTTCATGGATTCGATCGGGTATTTTTCCATCACGCTGTTACGCGCTTCACGCGCTTCAAAATCCGGCTCGAACCGACTCCCCTGACCTGCCCCGCGCCGTCCCCGTTTCTCGGGCTCAATCTTGCTGCTGCTGAACGGGTCCACCATGTTTTCAACGGTATAAGGAACCGGCTCGTAGGGCTTGATCTGGGGCAGCGGCGGGATTTTCCCGCGCAAATCCTTCGAGGCTTCGGCCATCCAGGTCTGCAGATCTTCATGTTCGCCACCGCCACATCCGGCCAGCAGCAATGTCAATGTGATTGCAGAAGCATAAAGCGAGGATCGCATCACTTTCTCCCCCCTTTCCTGCCTTTGGCGGCCTGTTCTTTTTCGGCCTGCCGGCGCCTGGCGATTTCTTCTTCATCCAGATAGCGGAAGGTCTTGAGTTCTGCATCCATCACCAGTTGCCCGCTGGCCACTGGTGTGGCCCCCTTGCCGCCCTTGGCGGATTCAGCACTGGCGATCGCCATGTTATTGAGCGTCACGATGCGCGGCAGTTTGGCGACATCGGCTGAAAAAGCGGCCAGATCATGGTAGTTGCCGATGATCTTGACCGTGATCGGCAATTCAGCATAAAAGTCCTTGCTGACCTCGTCAGCCGGTTTGAACAACTCGAACTGCAAACCCCGCCCCAGACCCGCCTGGTTCACTTCCACCAGCAGCGCTTCGACTTCGGAACGATTGGGCAATTGCTTGAGCAAAGCACCAAATGACTTTTCGATTTCATCGAGTTGCTGGCGATAAAGATCCAGATTCACCGCCTGTTTTTTCTTGGCGATGAATTCTTCCTTGAGCTTCAGTTCCGTACTTTCCGCCGTGTCCAGGATCTCGAGTTGATCCTTCCAGATGAACCACCAACCACAAAGAATGACCGCCACCAGTATCCCCACCAGAATCGTGATGCGCGGAATGAGCGGCCAGGTGCCCGGGTCATTATTGGTGCTCAGGCGCCTGAAATCTTCAGCAATTTGCTGAGTATTCAAATTCAGTTTGAGTTCAGAGAGCTTCATGGCTTGTTGCCCCCCTTGGCTTTGGTGGCAGTTTTTTCTGCCGGCGATGGCTCTGGACGAACCATGTTGAAATCCAGGGAAAACTCGAACAGCCGCCTGCCACCCACCATGGCCGCCTTGCTTTCGATCAACCTGGGCGGCCCCATTCCCTCTGCGGCTTCCAGATTGCGCATCAAGGTCGAAATGCGCGAGTTCGATTGGGCGTAGCCGCTCAACATAACCTGCAAACCATTTCGTTTCATGGTCTTGAGGTAGACGCCCTCGGGAACACGCTGCACCAGTTCACTCAGCAGAGTGACGGTCTCACTGCGATCCTTCTGCAAGGATTCGATCGTATTCTTGCGGTCCAGCAAGGCCTGACTCTTTTCCTTGAGGTCCTTGATTTCGTCGACCTGTTTGTCTAGTACCGCTATTTCCTTCTTGAGAAACTCATTTTTACTGTTCTGATGTTGAATGTAGCCATCGATGGCCGTGTAACCCGCAAAAACCAGCAGGGCGCCGAGCAACGTCACCATGCCTGCCAGTACATAAAACTGCTGGCGACGGGCTTTACGTGCCTCTTCCCGATGTGGAAGAAGATTGATTTTGATCATGATGGATCAAACCTCCGCAGCGCCAGGCCACAGGCCGTCATCAAAGACGGCGCATCGGCCAGCAGATTCTTGGCACGAACCCGGTCCGAGAGCACCATCCCGGCAAATGGATTGGCAATGATGGTATTGACCTGGGTTCGAGTGGCAACCAGTTCATCGATCCCGGGAATGGAGGCACAGCCCCCCGCCAGAACGATATGGTCAACCTTGTTGTACTGCGTCGAGGTGAACAGGAACTGCAAGGCACGGGAAACCTCAAGGGCGAGACTGTCCATGAACTGGGGCAGGAGTTCCGACTCATAGTCTTCCGGCAGATTTCCCGCACGCTTGCCCGCTTCGGCCTCACCGTATCCCATGCCGTAGCGACGGGAAATATCCTGAGTCAGCAAACCGCCACCAAAGGCCTGCTCCCGGGCATAGATCTGCACGCCATTCCTGAGCACCGTCAGTTTCGTGACATTCATGCCCACGTCCACCAGCGCGACCACGGGTGCATTTTCTTCCAGCGGCAGTTGCCTGAACACCAGTTCAAAGGCGGCAAGCGTGGCGTAGGACTCGACATCCATGACCACCACCTTGAGCCCAGCCGCTTCTGCAACCGCCAGGCGGTCCTCGACCCGCTCCTTTTTGGAAGCCGCAATCAGGACTTCCAGTTCATCCGGCGCCGAAGGGGCCGGGCCTATCACCTGGTAGTCGAGATTCACCTCGTCGATGGAAAATGGGATGTATTGATTGGCTTCCGACTCAACCAGCACCTCCAGATCTTCTTCCCGCAGGCCCGCCGGGACGATGATCTTTTTGGAAATCACCGCCGACGCGGGCAGGGCCATGGCCACATTGCGGGTGGGAGTCGCCAGCCGCCTCCAGGCGCGACGGACGCCTTCCTGCACGGCCTCCAGATCGGCGATGTTGCCGTCTACGACGGCGTCCTTGGGAAGCACCTCGATGGTGTAGCGTTCAACCCGGCAGCCATCCTTGCCGGCATCGGACAGTTCCACCATCTTGATGGATGAAGCAGAGATGTCCAAGCCGAACAGGGGACGGGATTTTGGATTGAGAAAGGAGAGATCAAAGCGCACCGGACCCCCGGAAATATCCATTAAAAATCAGAAGTTACATCAAAATCCAATAATTCACGTGAAATGCTAGCAACAAGCCCCGACAGTGTAAAGCAATTTATTTGTCTTAGACGAGGGCGCGTATAATCCCGCCCTGCTCCAACTTCTGACGGTTTCGTCATGCCTTCCACCTTGCGTTTCATCTTGTATTCCATTTCTTTCATCATCGGCCTGATCGCCATCGGCATCGGGGTCATCCTGATCGTCCTGGTGCTTGCCTACCCGAATCTGCCCAGCCTGGACGTACTCACGGATTACCGCCCCAAGATGCCCCTGCGGATCATGACGGCGGACGGCCATTTGATCGGCGAATTTGGCGAAGAACGCCGTGCCGTGGTCAGGATACAAGACGTGCCCGAGGTCATGAAGCAAGCCATCATGGCGGCAGAGGATGAGCGTTTTTACCAGCACGGCGGGGTCGACACTCTCGGCGTGCTGCGCGCAGCTTATGCCAATTTCATCGGCGGTGGCAAGCGCCAGGGTGCATCCACCATCACCATGCAGGTGGCGCGCAATTTTTTCCTCAGCTCTGAAAAAACGCTGACCCGGAAGATGTACGAAGCGCTGCTTTCCTTCAAGATCGAACACAACCTCAGCAAGGACCAGATTTTCGAGCTCTATATCAACCAGATATTTCTGGGCCAGCGAGCTTATGGTTTTGCGGCGGCATCCCAGATTTATTTCGGCAAACCGCTCTCCCAGATCAGCATTGCCGAGGCCGCCATGCTGGCCGGTCTGCCAAAAGCCCCCTCGGCCTTCAATCCGGTGGTGAACCCCAAGCGGGCGCGCATCCGGCAAGAATATGTGCTGAAGCGCATGCGCGACCTCGATTTCATCACGGAGGAACAGTTCAACACCGCCATGAATGAAACCCTGGTCGTCCGCCGCGATGCTGGCCAATACTCGACGCATGCGGAATATGTGGCCGAAATGGCCCGCCAGATCACGGCCGAACGTTTTCCTCAGGATGTCTACAGCGCCGGCCTGCAGGTCATCACGACCATCCAGAAGGACGAGCAGGAGGCCGCCTACCAGGCATTGCGCAAGGGCGTGCTCGACTACGACCGGCGTCAAGGCTATCGCGGCGCTGAATCCTTCATCGATCTAAAGCAGATGGGCGAAGATCAGGAGGAGTCGCTGGATGTTGCCCTGCAGGAATTTCCCGCCATCGAGAATCTGATACCCGCCGTGATCCTCGAGGCCAGCCCCAGGCAGATCAAGACTTACATGCGCGGCGGTGAAACCCTCACCTTGAGCGGCGACGCCCTCAAATTTGCCAGCCGCATGCTGGATGACAAAGCCCCCGTTACCAAAAAACTGCGCCGTGGCGCCGTCATCCGCCTGAGCAAGGATGACAAGGGTTGGCGTATCGCCCAACTCCCCGAAGTCGAGGCCGCCTTTGTGTCGGCCCACCCCAAGGATGGGGCCATTCGCGCGCTGGTCGGCGGTTTCGATTTCAACCACAACATGTTCAACCACGTCACTCAAGCCTGGCGCCAACCCGGCTCCAGTTTCAAGCCCTTCATCTACTCTGCCGCCCTGGAAAAAGGCTTTTCTCCCGGCAGCATCGTGCTGGACGAACCGGTCACGGTCTCTGCCGCCCAGACGGGCAGCCAGGCCTGGCAGCCGAAGAACTACGACGGCAAGTACGAAGGGCCGATGAAACTGCGCACCGCCCTGACCAAGTCGAAGAACATGGTGTCCATCCGCCTCCTCCAGGCCATAGGGCCCGCCTATGCCCAGGACTACATCACCCGTTTCGGCTTCGACGCGGAACGCCACCCTCCCTATCTCACCATGGCCCTCGGCGCGGGCTCGGTAACGCCGTGGCAGATGGCGGCGGCTTATGCCGTGTTCGCCAATGGCGGTTACCGGGTGAATCCTTATATCGTCAAGGAAATACGTGACCAGCACGGTCGGGTGCTGGCTCAGGCAACCCCTGCCCAAGCCGGTGATGAAACCCTGCGCAGCATCGATCCGCGCAATGCCTATCTGATGTATTCGATGATGCGCGACGTAACCATCTACGGCACGGCCGGGCGCGCCTCTGCCGCACTCAAGCGCCAGGACCTGGCAGGCAAGACCGGCACCACCAATGACCACATGGATGCCTGGTTCTGTGGCTTCCAGAAAACGGTTGTCGGCTGTGCCTGGGTCGGATTCGATCAGCCTAAAAGCCTGGGCAACCGGGAAACCGGGGGCTTCACCGCCCTTCCCATCTGGATCGCTTACATGCAGGAAGCCTTGCGGGGGGTTCCTGTCGAGCAGATTCCGCAACCGGAAGGCATCACTGCCGCCCGGGACGACATTTATTACAGCGAGAATGTCCCCCCTGCCCCGGAGCCTGAAGTCAGCAGCCCTGACGAGGGCCTTCCCACCGCCACCCCGGCGCAGGAACAGCCGGCGAAACCCGTGGTGGAAGCTTTCCCCGCTGATTAACTCAACAAAGCCGGGCATGCCCGGCTTTGTTCCCTGTCAGGCGAGCCGGCCGTCAGAATTGCACCGGCATGCCCGCCTGCTCCGATACCAGACGTGACAGCAGCACCATCAGCGGCTCCCCACTGCGGGTATCCACCCAGGACTCGCCCTCCTTGCGGAAATGAAAGCCGCCGCTACGCGCCGCCACCCAGATTTCCTTGGTGATGGCATGGCGGTTGATGATCATCTTGCCGCCATCGGCAAACTCGATTTCCAGCACCCCGCCGGGAGCCAGTTCAAAATCCAGATCCCCCCCCGCCGCCTCGAGGACTGCCTCGATATGGGCCAGAACTTGATCGGCCCCTTGCGCAAATTCCCGATCATCCATGCTGTGCTAACATCCTCGCATTGTTTATCCGCCTACCCATGATGCGCCGTCTGACCCCATCCTTGGCAATACTATTGCTCTGTACCGCCTGCGGCGCCAAAAGCGCCCTGGAAATTCCGGCAGGCACCCCACAACAACCCCTGTTTGAAAAGCTGGGCAGAACCGCCGCACCGGCTGCGGATGTTAGCACGCCCAAGAAAGCCCAGGAATGAACGCTGTTGGAACCCCTTATTTTGCTTACCACCACGGTCAGCTCCATGCTGAACGACTGCCCCTGGCACAAATCGCCACGGCTTTTGGCAGCCCCACCTACGTCTATTCACGCGCCGCCCTGACCGCCAGCTTCCAGGAATTCCAGCAGGTCCTGGCGAGCCACCCGGCCGGAGCCGAAAGCCTCGTTTGCTATGCGGTCAAGGCCAATTCCAACCTCGCCATCCTCGACCTCTTTGCCCGCCTCGGCGCCGGTTTCGACATCGTCTCCGGCGGTGAACTGCAACGGGTGCTGGCGGCCGGCGCCGATGCCGGCAAGGTGGTGTTCTCCGGCGTCGGCAAGACCGAGGCCGAGATGGCGCAGGCCCTCGATGCCGGCATCTTCTGCTTCAACGTGGAATCCGCCGCCGAACTGGAGCGCCTCAACGCCGTGGCCGGCCGCCTGGGCAAAAAGGCGCCCATCAGCCTGCGCGTCAACCCGGACGTGGACCCCAAGACCCATCCCTATATCTCCACCGGCCTCAAGACCGCCAAGTTCGGCGTCGCCATCGGAGACGCCCTGGCGCTGTATGAGAAGGCCGCCGTCCTGCCTCACCTCCGGGTGGAAGGCATCGACTGCCACATCGGCTCCCAGCTTCTGGACCCGAGCCCTTTCGTGGAGGCACTCGAACGGCTGCTGAAGTTGCTCGATGCCCTGGCTGCACGCCACATTCCCATCCACCACCTGGATCTGGGCGGCGGCCTGGGTATCCGCTACCGGCAAGAGGAGGTCGAGCCAAGCGTGGAGAGCTACCTGCGCCCCCTGCTGGACAAGCTCCAGGGGCGCGGACTCAAGCTCATCCTCGAACCGGGACGGCGCCTGGTGGGCAATGCGGGCCTCCTGCTGACCAAGGTGGAATTCCTCAAGCCCGGCGAAAACAAGAACTTTGCCGTCATCGACGCCGCCATGAACGACCTGATGCGCCCCGCCCTCTATGAAGCCTGGCACGAAATCCAGGAAGTCCAGCAAAAGCACGATGACGCAGCCTTGGTCTACGATGTGGTCGGCCCCGTCTGCGAGACCGGCGACTTCCTCGGCCAGGACCGGCCCCTGGCCGTGGCACCCGGCGATCTGCTGGCCGTCATGTCCGCCGGTGCCTACGGCATGGCGATGAGCTCCAACTACAACACCCGCCCCAGGGCAGCCGAGGTGATGGTGGATGGGGATCAGGCATACTGCATCCGCCGCCGCGAGACGATAGCGGAACTCTATGCCCTCGAGCAGCCACTTCCTGCACTTCCTGCGTAAGCGCGTACGAAAAAGCCCGGAAACGCGCCGGGCTTTTTCAGGGGCGTAGACTTGCGAATAGACTTGCGAAATTACAGCACGTAGCGCGACAGATCCTCGTCCGCCGCCAGCGTTCCGAGGCGGGCGTCCACATAGGCGGCATCGACATGCACGGCTTCCTGCCCGGCCTTGCCGGCACTGAAGGAGACTTCTTCTAGCAACTTTTCCAGCACGGTATATAAGCGCCGGGCACCGATATTCTCCGTCTTTTCATTCACCTGGAAGGCAATCTCGGCCAGACGGCGGATGCCGTCGGCGGCAAAACCCAGTTGCACGCCTTCGGTTTCCAGCAGGGCCTGGTACTGGCGGGTCAGGCAGGCATCGGTCTGGGTCAGGATGCCTTCGAAGTCGGCCACGGAGAGGGAATCGAGCTCGACGCGAATGGGGAAACGGCCCTGGAGTTCCGGAATCAGGTCGGAGGGTTTGGCCAGGTGAAAGGCTCCGGAAGCGATGAACAGGATGTGATCGGTCTTCACCATGCCGTACTTGGTGGAGACCGTGGTGCCCTCCACCAGAGGCAACAGGTCGCGCTGCACCCCCTGGCGGGAGACGTCCGCCCCCTGGGCATTGCCGCGGCTGGCCACCTTGTCGATCTCATCGAGGAAGACGATGCCGTTCTGCTCCACGTTCTTCAAGGCCTCAAGCTTCACCTCCTCATCGTTCACCAGCTTCGCCGCCTCCTCGTCGGTGAGTAACTTGAGCGCTTCGCGGATCTTCAGCTTGCGACTTTTCTTGCGCCCACCGCCCATGTTCTGGAACATGCCCTGGATCTGGCTGGTGAGTTCCTCCATGCCCGGCGGCGCAAAAATTTCCGCCTGCAAGGCAGGCAGGGCCACCTCGATCTCGATTTCCTTGTCGTCCAGTTCCCCCTCCCGCAGCTTCTTGCGGAATTTCTGGCGGGTGCCGTTATCTTCAGCGGCGCCGTTCTCGGCAAAGAAACCGGCATTGCGCGCCGGCGGCAGCAAGGCATCCAGCACCCGCTCCTCGGCGGCATCCTCGGCGCGTGCCCGTACCTGCGCCATGGCCCGCTCCCGTTGTTCCTTGATGGCAGTCTCCATCAGGTCGCGGATGATGGTGTCCACATCCCGGCCGACATAGCCGACCTCGGTGAACTTGGTCGCTTCCACCTTGATGAAGGGGGCCTGGGCCAGGCGCGCCAGGCGCCGGGCGATCTCGGTCTTGCCGACCCCGGTGGGCCCGATCATGAGGATGTTCTTGGGCGTGATTTCGGAACGCAGGGGCTCGTCCACCTGGGCCCGCCGCCAGCGGTTGCGAAGGGCAATGGCCACGGCTTTCTTGGCATTGCCCTGGCCGACGATATGCTTGTCCAGCTCGTGGACGATTTCCTGAGGGTTCATGGTGGTCATGCTTCTAGCACCTCCAGGGTGAAATTCTTGTTGGTGTAGATGCAGATGTCCCCGGCAATCTCCAGGGACTTGCGCACGATTTCCTCGGGAGAGAGCCCGGTATTTTCAAGCAGGGCGCGGGCGGCGCTCTGGGCATAGGCGCCGCCGGAGCCGATGGCGGCGATGCCCAGCTCCGGTTCCAGCACGTCGCCATTGCCGGTGATGACCAGGGTGCGCTCCGGGTCAGCCACGATCAGCATCGCTTCCAGCCGGCGCAACATGCGGTCGGTGCGCCACTCCTTGGCCAGTTCCACGGCGCTGCGCATCAGGTTGCCCTGATGCTTTTCCAGCTTGGATTCGAACAGGTCCAGCAAGGTGAAGGCATCCGCGGTGGCGCCGGCAAAGCCGGTGAGGATGCGATCCTGATACAGGCGGCGGATCTTCCGGGCCGTCTGCTTGATGACCATGTTACCCAGGGTAACCTGGCCATCGCCACCGATGGCGACGATATTGCCCCGCCGCACCGACAAGATCGTGGTGCCGTGATATTGCTCCATGAAAACCTCAGTGTCTGGAAAGTTCGACCCGGGCGACCTGATCGATGCCCATGACGCGCATCAACTCGGCCACCAGGCGATTGGGATGATGGATGACCACCGCGGAGGCGCCTGCAGTCTTGAGCAGATTGACCAGGGCAGCGGCGCTGACGAAGTCCAGCCGGGTCACTCGGGTGAAATCGAGGCGACAGTCTTCGCCTTCGTGCAAGTGGCGCGCCACTTCCTTGAGGTTACCCTGGAGGATCTCTCCCTCCAGAACAGCCGCCACACTTTCTGCTTCCACCTCTTCGGGAACCGGCTCTTCTGCTGGCAGCGGGGGCGTCTTGAGCCCCTCCCAGGAAGGCGGGGAGACTTCGAAGGTGACGGCGTAATCGACGGCTTTCTCTTCGAATTGTGCTTCCCTGCCCATGTACTGATACAACTCGAGCAACAGGAGCCACAGCGGTTCTCCCTGCGCCTGACCCATTATCGTGCGGTTGGACAGACGCGAGGCCAGCCCTTCGGCGCCATGCACACTCCAGGCCAGGCCACGCCGACGCGCCTGATTCAGCAATTTGGCCAACTTGGCGCTGGCTTCGGCATCCAGACCGGCAAGACGCCCCAGATCCAGGGTGCGGGAAGAGCCGCTCGACAGGGCCTGCAGCAAATCATCAAAGACCGGATCATCGCCCGCCACGACGCCTTGCAAGGCGACTTGGCCGCCGACCGCATGACCTGCCTTCTTGCTGGACACGGCCTCCATGTCCCAGGATGGGGGCGAGCGTTCGTAGACCCGGGCAAACTCGAGACTCAGGGCTTCAAAAGCGGCCCGTTCCCCCTTGAGACGCAGCAGATCGAACAACATCGCCCAGAGCTTGATCGCCCCCGGCTCGGCGTTATTACGGATGGACGATTCCAGAGTGACGCGCGCGGCATCATCCTGACCATTGGCGTAAAGAATCGCGGCATGTTCAGCGATTTCTGCAAAGGGATCCGTTTCTTCGTAAATCTCGATACCGTAGCCGCCATTGGGCTGCGTGTTATCTCTGGAAAAATCCAGATCCCAGTTGGCATCGGATACGGGCGCAACTTCCGGCACCGCCTCAGGCGCCGCCTCGGACGCCGCCTTGGCCGGATGAGGAAGAGAATCTCCCCGGGGCTTGGCCGCTGGCCGCTCCGGCATTTTTTGCGCTATTTTTTTGAAAAAAGAGAAAACCATCGATCTCGCCTAGAGGATCCTGCTTTTTAGCACGTCGACCGGCGCCGCGCAATGCCCGCCCTCCCTCCGCCCCCTATCCAGCAGGGGCACGGACCCGCCCCGGCAAGCTCGCGCCCGAGCCACGGGCTGGAGCCCCCAGACCGCCCCCGACCTCGCACGCCGATGCGACTCACTCACAACGTATAATCCGCACTCTCTCTTGACCCTGCTGCTCATGACCGCACCTGCCTGGCTTGCCCCCCTGCTGACCCGCAAGATGCTGATCTGCATTTTTACGGGCTTTGCCTCCGGCCTGCCCCTGTATCTGCTCATCAACCTGGTCCCCGCCTGGCTGCGCAGCGAAGGAGTGGATCTGAAAACCATCGGTTTCTTTGCCCTGATCCAGTTTCCCTTCACCTGGAAATTCATCTGGGCGCCCTTCCTGGACCGTTTCATCCTTCCCCTGGGGCGGCGGCGCGGCTGGATGCTGCTGACCCAGGTCGGGCTGCTGTTTTCCATCGGCACCTTGGGAGGCTTCGACCCCCGCAAGGAAATCCTGCTGATTTCGGGCCTTGCGGCCCTGCTGGCCTTCCTCTCCGCCACCCAGGACATCGCCCTGGACGCCTTCCGGCGGGAAATCCTGTCGGAAGCAGAACTCGGCCTGGGCAGCTCCGTCCATGTGAATGCCTATCGGGTGGCCGGTCTGGTCCCCGGCTCCTTGTCCCTGATCCTGGCCGACAGCCTGCCCTGGAATCAGGTGTTCTGGATCACCGCCCTGTTCATGATTCCCGGCATGATCATGGCGATCCTGGTCAAGGAGCCCGAGATACTGACCCCCCCCAAGACTTTGCGGGAAGCCTGCATCGAACCCTTCAACGAATTCATCGGCCGCCAGGGCGTTCAGGGCGCCCTGCTGGTGCTCTCCTTCCTGTTCCTCTACAAGCTCGGAGACTCCCTGGCCACCGCCCTGTCCACCCCCTTCTACCTCGACATGGGCTACTCCAAGACCGATATCGGCCTGATCGCCAAACATGCGGGACTCTGGCCTGCCGTCATCGGCGGCATGATCGGCGGCCTGTGGATGGTGAAGATCGGTATCAACCGGGCCCTGTGGATATTTGGCCTGGTGCAGATGGTCACCATCCTGGGCTTTGCCTGGCTGGCCTGGCTGGGCCCCCAGCCAGAAATTCTCGGCTTCAACCGCGGGGCCCTGGCCGCCGTGATTTCTGCCGAATACCTGGGCGTGGGCCTGGGCACCGCGGCCTTCACCGCCTTCATCGCCCGCTCCACCCATCCGGCCTACACGGCCACCCAGTTTGCCCTGTTCACCAGCCTGACGGCCGTACCCCGTACCGTCATCAATGCCTTTGCCGGCGTACTGGTGGAAAACCTGGGCTGGGTCGGCTTCTACATGCTATGCACGGCCCTGGCCGTGCCCGGCATGCTGCTGCTCATCAAAGTGGCGCCCTGGAATGCGGCCCGGGGCGAAAACGTCTAAACCTGCTGGCGCCGCAGGCGGCGTCGATCCAGCCACCAGGCATAAACCGGAAGCAACAAGGTCGAGCCCGGCAAGAGGAGCAGCATGAAGTAGGGGGATAAACGGGAAAAGCAGCGCAGATGCTCCAGCAACAGCTGCTTTTCTTCGTTCGACCAGGCGCCGCCATTCCTGGTCTTCATCAGCAGGGGCATGAAACCCTTGAGGGATGCCAGTTCAGCCATGGCATGACGGGCCTCACTGCGCTGCGCCGCCAGCAACTGACGCCACCAGGAAGGCAGGCGGGCTGCCGTGACGACAAGCGGATCAAGGGATGCGGCCCGCATGATCTAGCGGGAGAACAAGCGGCGCCGCAAAGAACGCCAAGTCTGCCAGGCGATCAAGCCGCGCCGGCCCCAACGCCAGAAGCGGCGGGGTTTGAGCAGGACCAGCAAGGCAGCCACGCCGCCCACCACTTGCGGATGGCGGCGCACCCAGCCGGCTCCCTGCTGCACCCGGTCTGCGAGCGCACAGAGACTCTGCAAGCCGGCACTATCGAGCGCCACGGCCTGCCGCTGGGCAGCACAACGGGCCCGCAGGACGCCCCGCTGCTCTCTGAGTTCAAGCAGACGGGGATTCATCCTGCCCCCGCTTCTTCAGGCTGGCGACATCCGCCTCCAGTTCCGCCAGACTGGCCTTGAACAGACCGGAGCCCCGCTCCAGCCCGGACAGGCTGCGCCGGGCAAAGACAACCGCGGCAGACAGGAACACCAGACAGGCGAGGCCCAGCACCACCAGGCGCTGCTCCCAGAACAGCAAGGCCAGGAAAGCCACCAGCAATACCACCCCGATGATCAGGCAGGCCAGCGCCAGAATGCTGTGGACGAGCCCCCCGACCAGGCGGAGCTTTTCCTCTTCCACCTCATTGGCAAGCAGAGCCAGACGGGTACGGCCGATATCGACCACATCCCCCAGCAGGCTGCGCAGGGAGGCGAATACGCCAGGGGAGGTGTTCTCCGTCATGGATCAGCGACGACCGATCAGGACACCCAGGGCCAGGCCGACGACAGCGGCCACACCCACGGCCTTCCAGGGCTGGTCATGCACGAAATCATCCGTGGCACGGGCACAGGCCTTGGTCTTGTCCACCAGGGCGGCCTCGGCATCTTCCAGGCGAACCTTGGCGTCCTTCAGGCGGGCTTCGATCTTGCTGCGGATGTTAGCCATCTTTTCACCCGCAACATCGGCGGTGCTCTTCAGAATTTCCTCAGCGTCAGCGATCACGACCTTCATGTCGGAGACCAGCTTTTCCTTGGTGGCCAGCGCTACGGTATTGGTTTGGGACATGGCGAACCTCATCTATATGAATGGTGTTTGAAAACAGCTACAGATTAGCGTGTTAAAGACGGCAAGGCAATGAGACGGCAAGGCAATGAGACGGCAAGGCAATGCAGGGCGGGACGTCAGAACTCATAATCGATGCACAGCGGCGCGTGATCGGAAAACTTCTGCGCCTTGTACACCTGGGCATACCGGGCGCTCGCAGCGGCCTCCGGTGTTGCCACCTGCAGGTCGATCCGCCAGCCGACATTTTTGGCATAGGCCTGGCCGCGATGGCTCCACCAGGTATACCCCTCTTCGCCGGCCTCTGGATACAAGGCTCGATAGACATCCACCCAGCCACTGGCATAAAGCCGGGTCAGCCACTCCCGCTCCTCAGGCAGGAATCCGGAATGTTTCAGATTGCCCTTCCAGTTCTTCAGGTCGATCGGACAGTGGGCGATGTTCCAGTCACCACAGATGATGAATTGCCGCCCCTCCTGGCGCAGGGCATCCATCACCGTCATGAATTCTTCCAGGAAGGCGAATTTGGCCGCCTGGCGCTCCGGAGAAGATGAACCGGAAGGCACATAGAGGGAAACCACCGATAAGCCACCCAGATCGGCCCGGATGAAACGCCCCTCCGCATCGAAGCCGGGATGCCCGATGCCTTCGGTAACCCGGTCAGGCGGGCGTCGGCTATAGATGCCGACACCGGAATACCCCTTTTTGTCGGCGTAATGAAAAAAGCCCTGGTAGCCCGCCGGGCTTCGCATGGCGTCGGCAAGATCGCCGGCCTGGGCCTTGAGTTCCTGCACACAGACCACGTCGGCGCCCGAAGTCTGCATCCAGTCGAAGAAACCCTTGTCCGCGGCGGAGCGGATGCCATTGAGGTTCATGGTGATGATTCGCATGAGAAGTGGAATGAGGCTGCCTTGGCCCGGGTGCATGAAAAAAAAGAGCATACCCCGCCCGGCCCCGGCCCGGCAAAACCGGCGGACAGTTTTGTCCTGCCGGAACCGGACATTTGCCATGACATGCGGCACCAATGTCGTTGAGCCCCGGCGGGATGATGCGTAGTAACATATGCGCTTGCCAAAACAGATTGGATTTAGCCGGACCATGGATTTTCGTCAGGAATTCATCGAATTCGCCGTTGGCCACCAGGTTTTGCGCTTTGGCGAATTCAAGACCAAGGCGGGGCGGCTCTCCCCCTATTTTTTCAATGCCGGCTTGTTCAATGACGGCGCATCCATGCTCAGACTGAGTCAGTTCTATGTCAAATCCATACAGGCCGGTGGACTCCCGTTCGACATGCTGTTCGGCCCCGCCTACAAGGGTATCCCGCTGGTCACCGGCGTGGCCATGGCCATGGCCATGGCGGGGCGCAACCTGCCGTTTGCCTACAATCGCAAGGAAGCCAAGGATCATGGTGAGGGCGGCACCCTGGTCGGCGCGCCGCTACAGGGCAAAGTCCTGATCGTGGACGATGTCATCTCCGCCGGCACTTCAGTACGGGAATCGGTGGAACTGATCCGCGCCGCTGGCGCCCAGGTGGCCGGGGTGGCCATCGCCCTGGACCGGATGGAACTCGGCCTGGGCCAACTCTCGGCCGTACAGGAAGTGGAACGCGACTACGGCTTGCCGGTGCTGGCGGTGGCCAACCTTGAACATCTGATGGGGTATCTGCAAGGACACCCCGAACTTGCCGCCCACCGCGAGGCCGTCGCGGCCTACCGGAGCCAGTATGGCGTTACCCAGCACTAAGCGGCGTATCCCGCTATCCGCCCTGCTGCTGGCGGGTCTGGCGGTGCCGGCATACGCCCAACCTGAGGCCAGCACGGCACGTGGCTCCTTTTTCTGCTGCACGGATGCCTCGGGCCACCGTGTCTGCGGTGATCTCCTGCCGCCTCAATGCAACGGCCTGGCTTACAAGGTCTACAGCCACCAGGGCATGCTGACGAGGGAGGTGGGGCCGCCGCTCACGCCGGCAGAAAAGGCGGCCCAGGCGGAAGCTGCGCGCCAGGAAAAGTTGAAGGAAGCTCAAGCCCGCGAACAAAGACGCAAGGATCAGGCCCTGCTGGAGACCTATTCCAGCCTGGAAGACCTGGACCGCATGCAGGCCCGGGCGGAAGCAGACGTCAAGGCCGCCATCGCCAACGCCGAAGAACGGATTGCCGAGGCCAGAAAACGGCGCAAGAAGTTCGAAAATGAAGCCGAGTTCTATCCCAACCGCGCCTTGCCTCCCGAAGTCGCGAAGGGCCTCCGGGACGAGGATACGGAAATCCGGACTCAGACCGAATTGATCAATGCCAAAAAGCGGGAGCTGGAATTGATCAAGTCCAGATACAGCGAAGACCGGCGCCGTTATATCGACCTTTCCCGTCGTCCGCGTCGCTAGACCGGGCGGCCCGGCCCGGCCTCTGCCCTCTTTCTCACCCGGCCAGTTTCTGGCGCAACAACTCATTCACCTGCTGCGGATTGGCCTTGCCCTTGGCCGCTTTCATGACCTGCCCTACCAGGGCATTGAAGGCTTTTTCCTTGCCCGCCTTGAACTCGGCCACATTGGCGGCATTGGCGGCCAGCACTTCGTCCACCAGCTTCTCGATGGCGCCGGTGTCGGTAATCTGCTTCAGGCCCTGCTTTTCGATGATCTCGTCGGCACTGCTTCCCTCGCCTGCCCAGAGGGCCTCGAACACTTTCTTGGCAATGGCGTTGGAAAGGGTGTTGTCGGTGATCCGGGCCACCAGCCCGCCCAACTGGGCCGCAGTCACCGGTGACTGGGTGATTTCAAGGCCTTCCTTGTTGAGGCGGGCGGCCAGGTCCACCATCACCCAGTTGGCACAAGGCTTGGCGCCGGGTTTGCCCGCAACGGCAACTGCGGCTTCAAAATAAGCCGCTGTTTCCAGGGCCGCCGTCAGGGTGGTGGCATCGTAGGCAGACAGACCGTAGTCGGCGATGAAGCGCTGTTTCCTGGCTTCCGGCAGTTCGGGCAAGGCGGCCTTGGTGCGGGCGATCCACTCCGGCGAAATGACCAGGGGCAGCAGGTCGGGATCGGGGAAGTAGCGGTAATCGTGCGCATCTTCCTTGGTGCGCATGGACCGGGTTTCGCCCGTCGCGGGATCAAACAGCACCGTGGCCTGCTGAATGGTCCCGCCTTCTTCCAGGGTCTCGATCTGCCAGCGAATCTCATACTCGATGGCTTCCTTCAGGAAACGGAAGGAGTTGAGATTCTTGATCTCCCGGCGGGTGCCGAAGGGAGTGCCCGGCCGATGCACGGATACATTGGCGTCGCAGCGGAAGGAGCCTTCCTGCATGTTGCCGTCGCAGATCCCGATCCAGCGCACCAGGGCGTGCAGGGCCCTGGCGTAGGCTACGGCTTCGTCGGAGGAGCGCATGTCCGGCTCGGTGACGATTTCCAGGAGCGGCGTGCCGGCCCGGTTCAGGTCGATGCCGGTCTTGCCGTGGAAATCCTCGTGCAGGGATTTGCCCGCATCCTCTTCCAGGTGGGCCCGGGTCAGCTGGACGCGCTTTTCGTAAGCCTTGTCGCCCTGACCCACGGCAATGGCCACATGCCCCCCCTGCACGACCGGCAGCTCGAACTGGCTGATCTGGTAGCCCTTGGGCAGGTCCGGATAAAAGTAGTTCTTGCGGGCGAACACCGATTTCCCGGCCACCTGGGCATCCACCGCCAGACCGAACCGGATGGCGCATTCCACGGCTCCCTTGTTCAAGACCGGCAGCACGCCGGGCAGAGCCAGGTCCACCGGGGAGGCCTGGGTATTGGGGGCGGCGCCAAAGGCGGTGGAGGCACCGGAAAAAATCTTGGATGCCGTCGCCAACTGCACGTGGGTCTCGAGACCGATGACAACTTCCCACTGATTCATCTTCATTCCCGTCAGAAACAATGACCGCTCTTGGCTTCCACCATGATCGGCCAGAGATAATCGAAAGCCTGGCCCTCACAGGAGGCCGGACAATTACTGAAAGCGATGGTCACTCGCGGGCCTTGCTCCCACATGCGGACGGAACAGCCCGAGCCATCCCGGGTTTCCAGCAGCACATTCGGCAAGGTAGCCACCTGCTTGAACTTGGCCAGATTGAACCGGCAGGCGCCGTGCCTGGGAATATCCACCCGCGCATCAAAGGTCTTCACTTCTGCATTTTTCACCAGCAGATTGAGGCTGGTGCGCGTCCCCACCGCATCCCGGTGGGTGCATCTGGAGCGCACATTCAAGGGCCGCGTAGGCTGAGGCAGGATCGTGCGCCCCTTGAGATATTTCAGGGGCTGGGACTCCATCTTCCGCGCTTCTGCCGGCACCTCTTCCTTGACAGCCTCCGGCTTCTGCTCCGGCGGGACCTGGGCGCAAGCGCCCAGAAACAGCAGGGATGACAGCAAATAACGTTGCAAATTCAAGGCTTACTCCAAACCGGCCGGTGTACGGCGGTGCCAGTCGCTGGCCTGCTGGTAAGCATGGGCCACATTGAGCAGGCGCGCCTCATCAAAATAATTGCCGATCAGCTGCATGCCGATGGGCAAGCCCTGATCATCGAAACCGCAAGGCAGGGACATGCCAGGCAGGCCCGCCAGGTTCACCGCAATGGTGTAAATGTCGGAAAGATACATCTGCACCGGATCAGCGGCCTTCTCACCCTGCTTGAAGGCCGTGGAAGGGCTGGTGGGGCCGAGGATCACGTCGCACTGCCTGAAGGCGGCGACGAAGTCGTCGGCGATCAGGCGGCGGATGCGCTGGGCCTGCAGATAGTAGGCGTCGTAGTAGCCATGGGAGAGCACATAGGTGCCGATCAGGATTCGACGCTTCACCTCGGCGCCGAAACCCTGGGCCCGGGTCTTGCAGTACATGTCGCTCAGGTCGCGGTATTCAGGGGCCCGGTAGCCGTAACGCACCCCATCGAAACGGGAGAGGTTGGAACTTGCCTCGGCCGGAGCAATCACGTAGTAGGCCGGCACCGACAAATGGGAGTTGGGCAGGCTCACCTCCACCAGCTCGGCACCCAGGCGCTTGTACTCGTCGATGGCGGCCTGGACGGCGGCCATCACCCCGGCTGCGCAACCTTCGCCGAAAAATTCCCTGGGCAGGCCGATCTTCAGTCCCTGCAAGGGCTGTCCCAGACAGCGGCAGTAATCCTCGGAGGGACGCTCGAGACTGGTGGAATCCTTGTCGTCGAAACCGGCCATGGCGTTGAGCAGCAAGGCGCAGTCGGCAGCGGAGCGGGCCATGGGGCCGGCCTGGTCGAGGGAAGAGGCAAAAGCGATCATGCCATAGCGGGATACCACCCCGTAGGTGGGCTTCAGGCCGGTCAGGTTGCAGAGCGCGGCCGGCTGGCGGATCGAACCGCCCGTGTCGGTGCCGGTGGCCACGGGCGCCAGGGCCGCCGCCACGGCGGCGGCGGAGCCGCCGGAAGATCCGCCGGGCACCCGGGTCTTGTCCCAGGGGTTTTGCACCGGGCCGAACCAGGAAGTCTCGTTGGAGGAGCCCATGGCGAATTCGTCCATGTTCGCCTTGCCCAGGGAGACCATGCCGGCTTCCCGCTCCAGCCTTGTGATCACGGTGGCGTCGTAGGGAGAAATGAAGTTCTCCAGCATCTTCGAGCCGCAGGTCGTGCGCCAGCCTTCGGCACAGAAAATGTCCTTCTGGGCAATCGGAATGCCGGTGAGCGGCCCGGCCTGACCGGCGGCGATACGGGCATCGGCAAGCCGGGCCGCCGCCAGGCTGCGTTCCGGGTCGGTGGTGATGAAGGCGTTCAGCTCGGGATTGAGCCGGGCAATCCGGTCCAGATAGAGCTGGGTCAGTTCGACACTGGAAAGGGTCTTGGCGGCCAGAGCCGCAGCGAGTTCTTTGAGACTGGCGTGAATCATGACTTAGGGAAAACCCGGAAGGCTCCCGCTCCTCGTTATGCGATGATTATTCGATGACTTTGGGAACCAGATACAGCCCCGCCTCGGTTTCCGGCGCGATAGCCTGGAACCTGGCGCGCTGAACCCCGTCCGGGTCCAGGTGGCTTACCCGGTCTTCACGCAGGCGCTGGCCGACATCCTGGGCGTGGGCCATGGGTTCAACCCCCTGGGTATCGGCTGCCTGCATGGCTTCGATCAGGGAAAAAATTCCGTTCAGATGTTGACGGGAGGTTTCCGCCTCCGCCTCGCTGACCTCGATACGGGCCAGGTAGGCGATGCGTTGTACCTCGGGAAGGGTCAGCGACATGACGCTCTCTCGAAAAAAAACAACAGACAATCAAGACATCACAAGGCTTCTGCAAGGCAGTGCTGCATTGCAAAAAATCTCATGCACCAAAGCATTATAAGGTATCATGAAAGCTTTATTCGCCGCACCTCCCAGCAGGATTACACAGAATGTTCGGCCTACTCCGCAGCTATTTCTCCAACGACCTCGCCATCGACCTGGGCACCGCCAACACCCTGATTTACGCCCGCTCCCAAGGCATCGTCCTGGATGAACCCTCCGTCGTTGCCATCCGCCTCGAAGGCGGCCCCAATGCCAAGAAAACCATCCAGGCCGTCGGCAAGGAAGCCAAGGACATGCTGGGCAAGGCGCCTGGCTCCATCACCGTGATCCGGCCCATGAAGGACGGGGTAATCGCCGACTTCACGGTGACCGAGCAGATGCTGAAGCAATTCATCAAGCGGGCTCACGAATCCAGGCTGTTCTCCCCCAGTCCCCGCATCATCATCTGCGTGCCTTCCGGCTCCACCCAGGTCGAACGCCGTGCCATCCGCGAATCCGCCATCGGCGCCGGCGCCAGCCAGGTGTATCTGATCGAGGAACCCATGGCAGCCGCCATCGGCGCCGACCTGCCCGTAGCCGAGGCCACCGGCTCGATGGTGGTGGACATCGGCGGTGGCACCACCGAAGTGGGCGTGATCTCCCTGGGCGGCATGGTCTACTCCGGCTCCGTGCGCGTCGGCGGCGACAAGCTGGACGAAGCCATCATCAACTACATCAGCCGCAACTATGGCATGCTGATCGGCGAGAATACCGCCGAGAACATCAAGAAGACCATCGGCTCCGCCTTCCCGGGCGCCGAGGTGAGGGAAATGGAAGTCTCCGGCATCAACAAGGCCGAAGGCATCCCGCGCAAGTTCACCATTTCCTCCAACGAAATCCTCGAAGCCCTGACCGACCCCTTGAACCAGGTGGTGTCCGCCGTCAAGTCCGCCCTGGAAAAGACCCCGCCCGAACTGGGGGCCGACATTGCCGAGAAGGGCATGGTCCTGACCGGCGGCGGCGCCTTGCTGCGCGACCTGGACCGCCTGCTGATGGAAGAAACCGGTCTGCCGGTGATCGTCGCCGAGAACCCCCTCACCTGCGTCGCCCGCGGTTGCGGTCTGGCCCTGGAAAAGATGGACAAGATCGATTCCATCTTCGCTTCCGAGTAAGGACGCAAGGAATGGCCTGGGCGACTGAGCACGGCGCAGTCCGGGCTCCCATCTTTCACACCGCAAGACGGGACTGACATTTCGTGGCCGGACTGGACCACGCTCCCCCTCCATTCTTCAAGCGCGGACCAGCACCGCTGGCGCTGCTGAGTTTCTACGTCGCCTTCTCGATTGCCCTGTTCGTCCTCGATTTACGTTTTCACGCCCTGGACATCCTGCGCCAGGGCATCTCCGTGATCACGGACCCTCTGCAACGTCTGGCCCAGGCGCCGGTACGCATGCTCACCGAGGGCTCCGACTATTTCCTCACCCTCGAATCCGTACAGGAAAAAAACCGCCGCCTGGAGGCCGCCCAACTGGAGGCGGCCCCGGCGCTGACGCGCCTGGCCCAGCTGGAAGCAGAAAATCAACGTCTGCGCCAACTTCTCGGCCTGCAGCCCCGGGAAAAGACGGCGGGACAAGCCGCGCATATCATCTACACGGCCCGTGACCCATTCACCCGTCGGGTTTATCTGGACAAGGGTCTACAACAAAACCTGGTGCCCGGTCAGCCGGTAATTGACGAGGCCGGCCTCATCGGCCAGGTCACCCGCGTCTTTCCCCTGAGCGCCGAAGTCACCCTGATTACCGACAAAGATCAAGCCGTACCGGTGCAGATCCTGCGCACCGGCCTGCGCTCGGTGACTTTCGGACTAGGCAACGGCCAGGTGGAACTGAAGTACGTCCCTGCCAATGCCGATGTGCAAGTGGGCGACCTCCTGGTTACCTCCGGGCTCGATGGCATTTACATGCCCGGCTTTCCGGTTGCCAAGGTCGCCCATGTCGAGCGGGACAGTGCCTATGCCTTCGCCCGCATCGTTGCCACCCCCGCCGCGGCGGTGGAAAGCCATACCGTCGTGATGGTCCTTGACCCACGCCCCGCCGTACAGCCCCACCCGGACCCGCTGCCGGAAAAACCCCATCTGGGCACGAAGGCGTCAGCATCCCCCCAGGAGCACTGAGTCATGCAAAGCTCCCATAAATCTTCCCGCATCCTGCAAGCCGCCCGGCCCTGGTTCATCGTCTTCAGCCTGTTCATGGCCTTGCTGCTGAACATGCTGCCGACCCGGCAGTGGCCCGGCATGCCAGACTGGGTGCTGCTGACCCTGTGCTTCTGGCATGTGCGCGAATGGCGCAAGGTCAGCATGGGTTGGGCCTTCACCCTGGGACTGGCGATGGATGTGGCCGATGGCGCAGCGCTGGGGCAACATGCACTAGCCTATGTGCTGGTGGCCTATGGTGCCACCGCCTTGTCCCGGCGCATGCTCTGGTTCCCCCTGTCGCTCCAGGCCCTGCATGTGCTGCCCCTGTTGCTGCTGGCCCAGGCCATCCAGTTGCTGATCCGGCTCATGGCAGGGGCTGATTTTCCGGGCTGGAGCCAATTCCTTTCACCCCTGGTTTCCACCCTGCTCTGGGGCCCCATCAGCCTGTTGCTGCTGGCCCCCCAGTACCAGCCGGTGGAACGGGATGAAAACCGTCCCATCTGAACAGTCGAGGCAAGATGGGCAACTTTCATCATACCGAACAGGATCTGGAACAATTCCGCAGCCGCCTCCTGATCGCCAGCGCCGGGGTGCTGCTGCTGTTCGCGCTGCTCTTTGCCCGCTTCGTGTATCTGCAAGTCATCCAGCACGAGTACTTCACCACCCGGGCCGAAAGCAACCGTATCTCACTGGTCCCCATCCTCCCCAACCGGGGCAATATCGTAGACCGCAACGGGGTCATCCTGGCGCGCAACTACTCGGCCTTCACCCTGGAAATCACCCCCTCCAAGACCCTGGACCTGGAAGCCACCATCGACAGCCTGGCTGAAGTCATCGAAATTCAGGTCAAGGACCGCCGCCGCTTCAAACGCCTGCTGGAAGAATCCAGGAACTTCGAATCCATCCCCATCCGCACCCGGCTTTCCGATGAGGAAGTGGCCCGCTTTGCCGCCAATCGCTACCGTTTCCCCGGCGTGGAGGTCAACGCCCGCCTGTTCCGCCAATACCCGGAAGGCAGTCTGGCGGCCCACGCCATCGGCTATATCAGCCGCATCAACACCAAGGATATGGAATGGATCGAGGAGAACGGCCAGAGCGCCAACTACAGGGGTTCCGAGCACATCGGCAAGGTCGGGCTGGAGCAGCATTACGAGTTCGAACTGCACGGCACCACCGGCTATGAGCAGGTGGAAGTGGATGCCGGCGGCCGTGCCGTGCGGGTGCTGACCCACACCCCTCCCATTCCCGGCAACAACCTGACCCTGACCCTGGATACCCGGCTGCAGCAGGTCGCCGAAGCCGCCTTCGGCACCCGCCGGGGTTCCCTGGTCGCCCTGGACCCCAGCAACGGCGCGGTGCTGGCCCTGGTTTCCTCGCCCGGCTTCGACCCCAACCTGTTCGTGGACGGGATCCGCTTCGATGACTGGGACGAACTCAACAACAACCCCGACAAGCCCATGCTCAACCGGGCCATCTACAGCGCCCACCCTCCGGGCTCCACCTTCAAGCCCCTGATGGCCCTGGCGGCCCTGACCCAGGGCAAGCGCAGCACCACCCAGACCATTGCCGACCCGGGCTATTTCAACTTCGGCAATCACCGCTTCATGGATGACAAGGCGGGCGGCCATGGCATCGTCGACATGTGGAAATCCATCGTCGTCTCCTGCAACACCTACTACTACCAGCTGGCCAACGACATGGGCATCGACAACATCGCCCGCTTCATGGCTGGCCTGGGTCTGGGCAGCCGCACCGAGATCGACATCCCCGGCGAGGCCACCGGCGTGCTGCCTTCGCCCCAGTGGAAGCAGCGCCGCTTCAAGAAGCGAGAATTCCAGAAATGGTATGCCGGGGAAACCATCTCGGTGGGCATCGGCCAGGGCTACAACGCCTACACCACCTTGCAGATGGCCCATGCCCTGGCCAACATACTGAACTATGGCCGCGTCTTCCGCCCCCACATTGCCAACACCATCCAGGACCCCACGAGCGGTGAAGTCCGCAAGGTGGAACCCCAGCCGGTGCGGCAGATTCCCCTCAAGGTCGAACATGTCGATTTCATCAAACGGGCCATGGCCGCAGTCAACAAGGAAGGCACCGGCGCCCGGGCCTTTGCCGGCGCCCCCTACGAGTCGGGCGGCAAGACCGGCACCGCCCAGGTGTATAGCCTCAAAGGCCAGAAATATCAGGCCGGCCAGGTCAAGGAACGGCTGCGCGACCACTCCTGGTTCATAGCCTTCGCCCCGGTGGCGCAGCCGAAGATCGTGGTGGCGGTAATGGTGGAAAATGGCGGCTTTGGAGCCGCCTCCGCCGCCCCCATCGCCCGCCAGGTGTTCGACTACTACCTGCTTGGCAAACTCCCCGGCGGCCCGGCCCCGGAGGTGGAGGTGGAGGAGGTGGAGCCCCCCGAGGATGACCCGCAACAACCCCTTGAGAACGCCCATGGACAAGATTAGACGCTGGGCCCGGCAGATCCCGTCCCACTTGGACTTGCCCTTGCTCACCATCGTGCTGGTGCTGATGGGCATCGGCCTGTTGACCGTTTATTCCGCCACCTCCGCCATTGGCTTCGCCAAGCTGGACAACCAGCTGGTCAATATGGCCGCGGCCCTGGCGATCATGGTGGCGGTCTCCCAGACCCCGCCCCAAAAGCTGATGCGCTATGCCGTGCCCCTCTACCTGACCGGGCTGCTGCTGCTGCTGGGCGTGGCCCTGTTCGGCGTCGTGGTCAATGGCTCCCGGCGCTGGCTGTCCCTGGGCTTCGTCCGCATCCAGCCCTCGGAAATCATGAAGATCGCCATGCCCCTGATGCTGGCCTGGTACTTCCACAAGCACGAATCGGTATTGAAGCTCAAACACTTTGCCGTCGCCACCGGCATCCTGCTCCTGCCCATCGCCCTCATCCTCAAGCAGCCGGACCTGGGCACCTCGCTTCTGGTAGGCGCGGCCGGCTTCTTCGTGATCTTCCTGGCCGGCCTGCCCTGGAAGATCATGTTCGGCCTGGGGGCCGCCGCCGGCGCGGCCCTGCCCTTTGCCTGGAACATGCTGCACGACTACCAGCGGCGCCGGGTCCTGACCCTGCTGGACCCCAGCTCCGACCCCCTGGGGGCCGGCTACCACATCATCCAGTCCACCATCGCCATCGGTTCCGGCGGCCTCTTCGGCAAGGGCTGGCTGGAAGGCACCCAGACCCGGCTGGAATTCATCCCGGAAAAACACACGGACTTCATCTTCGCCGTCTTTTCCGAAGAATGGGGGCTGCTGGGCAACACCATCCTGCTGTTGCTGTTCATCCTCCTGATCGGCCGCGGCCTGATGATCGCCGCCGCCGCGCCCACCCTGTTCTCCCGGCTGCTGGCCGGCGCCATCACCCTGGTACTGTTCATCTACGCTTTCGTGAACATGGGCATGGTTTCCGGTATCCTGCCGGTGGTGGGCGTGCCGCTGCCCTTCATCAGCTATGGCGGCACCGCCCTGGTCACCCTGATGCTGGGAGTGGGCATGCTGATGAGCATTCACACCCACCGGATGCTGGTCAAGAAATGATGTCCTGGAAAAACGTCTTCTGCCTCGCCCTGCTGGGCCTCATGCTGGCCGCCTGCGGCAGCACCCCGAAGTCCGCGTCATCGACGGGGGCCAGCAGGGGCATCAAGACCATGCCGGCCTCCAAGGGTGGCGGCTATTACAAGGATGACGGTCCGGGGGAGGAGATTCCCGCCAACCTGGATCAAATTCCCGACGCCGAGCCGCGCTGGGAACCCCTGCACAAATGGGCCAACCGTCCCTATGTGGTAATGGGACGCGAGTACGTGCCGGACACCCGCGTCAAAAATTTCCGCCAGGAAGGCCTGGGCAGCTGGTATGGCAGGAAATTCCACGGCCAGAGGACCTCCACCGGCGAAACCTACGACATGTTCGCCATGACCGCCGCCCACCCGACCCTGGCCATTCCCTCCTACGTGCGGGTCACCAATCCCGCCAACGGCAAGGCGGTGGTGCTGCGGGTCAATGACCGGGGGCCCTTTCACGCCGACCGCATCATCGACCTCTCCTATACCGCCGCCTACAAGCTGGGCTACATCGGCCAGGGCAGCAGCCGGGTGATCGTCGAGAGCATCGTTCCCGGGGAGATCGGCGGCACCACCTACGCCGACGTCACCCCGCCGCCGCGCAGCACCGAGGCCCCTCGCAGCAGCGAAGACATGGACACCATGTTCCGCCGCCTGCTGGAAGAAGAGCGGGAGAGCGCCCCCGCCGCACTTCCGGAGCGGGGCATCTTCCTGCAACTGGGCGCCTTCGCCAACGCCGACAATGCCGAGAACCTCAAGAACCACCTGACCCGGGACCTGGACTGGCTGAACGACCCCATCCAGATCAACCGGGCCGGCAACATCCATCGCCTGCAGCTGGGGCCCTACCCCAGCCGGGCCGAGGCCGAGCGTATAGCCCAACGCATCCGTCTCGCCCTGGGCTACGCCCCCACCATCGTCACCCGCTGACGCCAGCGCCACCTGACCGGCGGCTTTGACCAAGGTCAAGGCATGGGCGGGATGCCTGGCTATACTCGCGGTTCCTTGCGAAGGCACCGCCATGACCCCCGACCTGATCTGCCCCGCCGGCAGCCTGCCGGCCTTGAAGACCGCCATCGACCACGGCGCCGACGCCGTCTATGCCGGTTTCAAGAACGCCACCAATGCCCGCAACTTCGCCGGCCTCAATTTCGACGACAAGGCCCTGGCGAGCGGCATCGACTACGCCCACCGGCGCGGCCGGCAGGTGCTGGTCGCGATCAACACCTTTCCCCAGCCGGGGCGCAGCGGCGCATGGCGGCAAGCCGTGGATGCCGCGGCGGAACTGGGGGTGGATGCGGTGATCCTGGCCGATGTGGGCCTCATGGCCTACGCCCGGGAACAGCACCCGGAGCTGCGTCTGCATCTTTCCGTGCAGGGCTCCGCCAGCAACTACGAGGCCGTCAATTTCTGCCGGCGCGAGTTCGGCATCCGCCGGGTGGTGCTGCCCCGGGTGCTCACCCTGGCCCAGGTGGCGCACCTCATCGCCAACACCGAAGTGGAAGTGGAAGTGTTCGGCTTTGGCAGCCTGTGCGTCATGAACGAAGGGCGCTGCTGGCTCTCATCCTTTGCCACCGGCGAATCCCCCAACACCGTCGGCGCCTGTTCCCCGGCCAAATACGTGCGCTGGGAAAAACGCCTCGCCCAGGCCGGCGAAGCCCCTGGCGAGCACATGGAGGCGCGCTTGAACGGCATCCTCATCGACCGCTTCGCCCCGCGCGAATCCGCCGGCTACCCGACGCTCTGCAAGGGCCGCTTCGCGGTGCGGGGGGACATCTATTACGCCCTGGAAGAGCCCACCAGCCTCAATGTGCTGGAAGTGCTGCCCGAGCTGCTCGCGATCGGCGTCGCCGCGATCAAGGTGGAAGGCCGCCAGCGCAGCCCCGCCTACGTGGCCCAGGTGACCCGCACCCTGCGCGCCGCCCTGGACCGCGCCCGTCGCGGCAACTACCAGGTGGAAGCCGCCTGGCAGGCCGACCTCGCCAAAGTCTCGGAAGGCCGGCAGGCAACGCTCGGCGCCTACAGCCGTCCCTGGCGCTAGGACTGGCACGCAAGGACTGGCACACTAGTACAGGCAAAATGCTGCAAGCGCCGCTTTCTGGGCCAACCCTTTCCACCGCCGCAAGTAGCGGACCTGGCCGCCACCACCACCGCCCCCCGGCATGTTCCCGTCAGTTTTTGCGATGATCCCCAAACTCACCCTCGGACCCCTGCTCTGGTACTGGCCCAAGGCCGAAGTGCTGGATTTTTACGCCGCGATGGCCGAAATTGCCGCCCTCGACCGGATTTACCTGGGCGAAGTAGTCTGCTCCCGCCGCCAGCAACTGCGCACCGCCGACTGGCTCGGTCTGGCGCGGGACTTGCGGGAGGCCGGCAAGGAAGTGGTGCTGGCCGCCCAGGCCCTGCTTGAATCGGAATCGGACTTGAAGGCCCTGCGCCGTCTCCTCGACGCAGGCGGTTTCGCCGTGGAAGCCAACGACCTGGGCGCCGTCAGCCTGGCCCGGGAACGGCGCTTGCCCTTCATCTGCGGCCCGCATCTCAACCTCTACAACGAAGCCAGCCTGGCCTGGTTCGCCGGCCAGGGGGCCGTGGGCTGGGTGCCGCCCCTGGAAGCTTCCCGGGAGATGATCGCCACCTTGCACCAAAGCCGGCCGGCGGGCCTTGCCACCGAGGTGTTCGCCTTCGGGAAGCTGCCGCTGGCCTTCTCGGCCCGCTGCTTTACCGCCCGCCACTATGATCTCAACAAGGACGACTGCCAGTTCCGCTGCCTCGAGCACCCGGAGGGCCTGCTGCTGAAGACCCGGGAGGGCCAGCCCTTCCTCACCCTGAACGGCATCCAGACCCTGTCGGCGCAGACCTGCAACTTGCTCGCCCAGGTCCCGGAATTCCTCGAACTGGGCATCGAGGCGATCCGCCTCTCGCCCCAGACCGGGGACATGGCCGGCGTCATTGCCGCCTTCGATGCCGCCCGTCGCGGCCTGCCGCCGGCCAGCCAGCCCGACTGGGACAGCCTCGCCGGCGTAGCCGGCTATTGCGACGGCTACTGGCACGGCCAACCCGGCATCGCACTTGCAAACCCAGGAGTCTTGCCATGACCTTCACCCTGCCTGCCCCACCCACCCCACCCACCATTCCCGACTTTCGTCTGCCCGGCCTGCTCAAGGCTCTGAATCAGCGCCTGCCCCAGTGGCCGCACGCGCTTTCCCTCTGCCTGGCCCTCAACACCGCGGCCAGGCTCGGCCTGTTGCCGGAGGAAGCCCAGACCCTCTGCGCCGGCCGGGTGCTGCAGGTGGTGGTGGAAGATGCCGGCAGCGAAGCCCTATTCACCTGCCAGAACGGCGTCTTTCGGCCGCTTTGGCAGAACCGGCCGGCGGACGTCTCTTTCCGGGGCGAACTGCATGCCTACCTGAAGCTGCTGACCCGCCAGGAAGATGCGGACACCCTGTTCTTCAACCGCCAGCTCTCGATCGCAGGCGACACGGAACTGGGGCTTGCCATCAAGAACCTCCTCGACGCCCTCGACTGGCCGCCGCCCGCCCTGGCTGGCTGCATCAAAGGCCTGGGCAAGCGACCCTCCTGACCCATCCCGAACGCCTCACGCCGGCGGAAGTTCCCCTTCAGCCGCCACGTCCCGCTCCGCTTCGGGCAAGCGGCTGGCCAGCACCTTGTCGATGCGCTTGCCATCCATATCGACGATTTCCAGGGACCAGCCGTCCCATTCCACCTTGTCGGCGGTCTGGGGCACCTTGCCCAGCAACAGCATCAGCATGCCACTCAGGGTGTGGTAACGCTGCTTCTCTTCTTCCGGCACATACTTGAGATCGAGCCGGTCCTTCAGTTCGGGGATGGGAATCAGGCCATCCAGCAGCCAGGAACCATCCTCCCGCTGCACCGCCCAGGCATCTTCGGCCTTGTTGGGCTTGAATTCGCCGGTAATGGCCTCCATCACATCCTGCAGGGTGACGATGCCCTGCACCTCACCATATTCATCGATGATGAAGGTGAGCTGCACCCCGGAGGCGCGGATGTTATCCAGCAGCTCCATGCCGGTCAGGCTTTCCGGCAGATAAACCGGCGGCTGCAGATTCCTGGTCAGGTCCGGCACCTGGCCGCGCAGGCTGGCCGTCAGCAATTGACGGGCATTGATCACCCCGAGGATATTGTCGAGGCCGCCGCGCACGACCGGGAAACGCGAGCGCTCGGAGGTCTCGATGATGCGCAGGTTTTCTTCCCAGGGGGCATCCACGTCCAGATAGACGAGTTCGCTCCTGGGCACCATCAGGGAAGTGATCTGCCGATCGTCGAGGCGAAAGACATTGCGCACCATCTGATGCTCCTGGCGCTCGATCACCCCGGCATCGGAACCCTCGGCAAGCATGGCGTGGATTTCTTCCTCCGTCACCTTGGGCGCACCGTTATCGCGCACTCCCATCAGGCGCAGGACCAGATGGGTGGAGCCCGACAGCAGCCGGACAAAAGGGCGGGAGATGCGGGCCAGCCAGGTCATGGGCCGGGCCACCAGGCGGGCGATCCCCTCCGGGTTCAACTGCCCGACACGCTTGGGCACCAGTTCCCCGAGCACGATGGAAATATAGGTAATGACCAGTACCACCAGGCCGGTGGACAAGTATCTCGACACGAGCCGCTCCACCCCCAGACCTTCCAGCCAGAGGGAAAGAGGCTGAGCCAGGGCCGCTTCACCGACAATACCGTTGAGGATGCCGATCGAGGTGATGCCGATCTGGATGGTAGAAAGAAAGGCGGTAGGGTCTTCCCCCAGCTTGGCCGCCGCCACGGCAGCGGCATCCCCTTCATCAAGGTATTTTTGCAATCTGGCCTTGCGGGCCGTCACCAGCGCTATTTCGGACATGGCAAACGCGCCATTGAGCACAATCAGGACCAGCAGTAGGGCTATTTCCATGATGACGCACGCCCATTTTGCGTGCGGGTGTTGAGACAGGAGGGATTATCACTGCAACTCAGGGGTATTTTCCAGATAAATCCTGAACCAATCAAAGAAGGGCGCCGCGGCGCCCTTCTTTGTTCACTCCGGCCTGATTCAGGCGGATTTCTTCATGGTGTCCAGGCGCAGCTTCACATAGCTGCCCGGGGCGTCTTCGATGGCTTTCAGGGCACGGGTGCCCGGCTGGCGGGCCGGAACCTGTTCGGCGCCACCGGGCAGGGACGTCACCCACTCATTCCAGTTGGTCCACCAGGAGCCGGGGTACTGGGTGGCACCGGCCAGGTAATCCTCGGGGCTTTCCGGCAGGGGCTTGGTGTCGTTGATCCAGTAGGCGTACTTGTTGGCAGCGGGGGGATTGACGATGCCGGCAATGTGGCCGGAACCCCCTACCACGAAGCGCACCGGACCCGAGGGCAGACGGGCGCCCATGTAGGTGCTCTTCCAGGGAGCGATGTGGTCTTCGATGGCGGAGATGAAGTAGCAGGGAATCTTCACCTTGCGGATGTCGATCGGCACCCCGTCCAGGGTGATGCCGCCCGGCTCCTTCAGCTTGTTGTCGAGGTACATGTTGCGCAGGTAGAAGCTGTGCATGGCCGCCGGCATGCGGGTCGAGTCGCTGTTCCAGTACAGCAGGTCGAAGGGGAAGGGCTGCTTGCCCATCAGGTAGTTGTTCACCACGAAGGACCAGATCAGGTCGTTGGCGCGCAGCAGGTTGAAGGTGGTGGCCATCTCGGAACCTTCCAGATAGCCCCGCTCGTTCATGCGTTCTTCCAGCCCGGCCACGGCTTCCCGGTCCAGGAAGATGCCCAGCTCGCCGGGCTCGGAGAAGTCCAGCATGGTGGTAAAGAAGGCGGCGGAAGCCACCCGGTCGTCCTTCCTGGCGGCCATGTAGGCCAGGGTCGTCATGAGCAGGGTGCCGCCCAGGCAGTAGCCGGCCATGTTCAGCTGTTCCGCGCCCGTGTCTTCCAGGACCTTGTCGATGGCGGTCAGGGCGCCTTCGAGCATGTAATCCTCGAAGTTCTTGTGGGCCAGCTTCTCGTCCGGGTTCACCCAGGACATGATGTAGGTGGTGTGGCCCTGATCGGTGGCCCACTTCACCATGGAGTTCTTCTCGCGCAGGTCGAGGATGTAATACTTGTTGATCCAGGGGGGGATGATCAGGTAAGGCCTCTTGTACTGCTTTTCGGTGCTGGGGTTGTACTGGATGAGCTGGAACAGGTCGTTCTGGAACACCACCTTGCCGGGCGTGGTCGCGACATTCCTGCCCAGTTCGAAGGCAGTGGTATCGGTCATGCGGATGCGTAGCTGACCTTCACCGGCTTCCATGTCCTGGAGCAGGTTGTCCAGGCCCTTGATCAGGTTCTGGCCGTGGGACTTCACCGTTTCCCGGAATACTTCCGGATTGGTCATGGCGAAGTTGGAGGGAGAGATGGCATCGATGTACTGGCGAGTGAAGAAATTCACCTTCTGCTGGGTGGCTTCGTCCAGACCTTCGACACAGCAGACCGTGTCATGCAGATGCCGGGCGGTGATCAGGTAGGACTGTTTCATGAAATCGAACAGGAAGTGCTGCTCCCATTCCGCGTCCTTGAAACGCTTGTCGTCCTTCCGGGGCGCCGCCACCGGCTGGATGGGCATGCCCAGCATCTTCAGGGTGGTGTGCTGCCAGAGGGAGAAGTAATCCCACATCATGTTCATCTGGGTCTGGGCCAGCTTGTAGGGGTTGGCCAGCAGGCGGGACGACATGTCCATGAAGGCTCGGGCCACGCCCAGTTCGTCATTGGGGGGGGGAATGCCTTCCTTGACCTTCTTTTCCATGAAATGGGTGATGATGCGGGAAGCCCGCTGGGCCACTTCGGCATAAGTCTTGGCCATCTCTGCGGGATCGGGCAGGGTTTGATCCTGTTCTGCATTCTGTTGGGACATGAGTGGAACTCCTAGTTGGCGGGCACGGCCCGCAGGTAAAGGATTTTGCCGTCGGCATCGACGCTGCGCCGCAGCCGACCGGCCTTTTCCAGATGATTGAGATGGGCAATGGCCTCGCCCATGGCAAACATGGTTTGATGGGTATCCAGGGCGCGGGGAAAGAGCGTGGGCAGCAGCTCCTCCGCTGACCTGGGTACCTCGCAGCTCTCCTCGAGCAGACGCAGGCGCGCCTCATGATGCGCCTCGAGCGCCGCTACGCGCGCCTGCAAACCCTTGAATGGCAAGCCATGGGAAGGCAAAACCAGTACCGAATCGGGCACCAGGGCCTCGAGACGCCTGAGCGAACTCAGATATTGACCCAGGGCGTCGGCCATCGGATTCACGGCAAAGACACTGATATTCGTGCTTATTCTTGGCAATAACATGTCTCCGGAAATTAACACGCCCTGTTCCGCGCAGTAAAGCGAAGCGTGTTCGGGCGAGTGGCCATAACCGCAAATGACTTGCCAGGAGCACGCACCCATCGTGAGGTGGTCCCCATCGCGAATCCGCTCGTAGGTCTCGGGAAGCCCGTCCACCCCATGCCGGTAGGCATTGCCCCGCTCGGCCAGGGCGTTCACGGCGGCAGGACCAAGACCGTGAGCGCAGAACTGGGCCAGCATCGGCCCGGTGCCGTGGCCGGCCATCTCCTGCCAGGACGCATGGGCGGTCAGGTATTCGCCGGCCGTGCACACCAGGGAAGCGCCCGTCCTTTCCTGCAGCCAATGGGCGAGGCCAAGGTGATCGGGATGGAAATGGGTGGCGATGATCCGGGTCAGCGGCCCCTCCAGCCGGGCCAGGATGGCTTCCCACAGGGACTTGATCCGGGGCAGGGCATAGCCGGTGTCCACCAGGGCCCAACCGGCACCCTCCTGGATCAGCCAGAGATTGACGTGATCCAGGGCAAAAGGGAGCGGCATGCGCAGCCAGCGCAAACCCGGCAGGAGTTCGCTCCACGCTCCGGGCTCGGGGGCCTGGGAAAAGGGGTAGATGGGTTCTGGAATAGCCGACATGAATGGGGCAGGACATGCAATCCCGGTGAACTTACCACAAGCCAGGGTTGAAAAAACGACTGGCTTCATCTTTGAGCAAGGGCCTGCACCGCCGGAAGGAAGTTGCCCTCGGGTCCCAGATGAACGATGACCCGCGCCTGAAGGTGCGGGTCATCGTGGCCGGCAGGCGGGAGGAAAGTCGCCGGCCGGCTGAAAAACCGGGGAATGGGAGAAAGGTTAACGCCTGCCCTTGCCGCCCCGGGGACCGGCATGATGGGCATCAAACACCTTCTGCTGTTCAGGGGTCAGCACGGCGTAGAAGGTTTTCATGGCTTCCAGGCGCTCGGCCATGTAGGCCTGATGCTGCTTCGACATTTCCAGCATTTTTTCCATGCGCTCCGGCGCCGTCAGCTTGGCCATGGCTTCCCGATCCGGGTATTTCCAGTCGCCCCGGGGGCCAGACTTTTCGATAAAGGCTTTCCAGGCCGGCTCCTGCGCGGCAGTCAGTTTCAGATCCTTGTGCAGTTGCTCCTGACGCGCCTGCATGCGTTCTTGCATGCGTTCAGCCTTGGGGCCGTCGTTCATGCCGTGTGCCATGGGGCCGCAGTCACCCCCCATGTAGGCGAAGGCGGGGCCGGCACCCAGAGCGGCGGCGGCAAGCAGGGTGAGAGCGATCTTGCGAGTGGTGTTCATGGTTTTCTCCTGGTTGAACTTCTAGGTTGTGACAGGCTCTATTAAAGACTCTATTTGTGATTTTTGTGTGTCCCGCCAAGCTCCCTTTGTTTCCTTTTGTAACCCCTGGAGGCATTCCCATGGAAAACGAAGCGCTCTACCCCTGCGTCAGCATCTGCACTCCGGACCCGGATTCCGGTTATTGCCTGGGTTGCGGCCGCCCCCCTCTGGAATCCCCGGGCATCGTCCATGAGGAAGCCTCTGGCAAGGGGAACGCCGAAAACGTCGAGTCCGATCACTGAGGACCGGCCCGCAGGCGGTTTCTGACGCTTGCGGGCGTCGGACGTCGGACGTCGGGCGTCTCTCATCTCTCGTCTCTCGTCTATGACTCGAAGAAGAACTTGTCCGCGCCGAAGGCCGGGCGCAGCTGGTCGAACCAGGTGGCATCCGGGTCGAAGCGGGCAAAGAAGGGCCGCTGCACCCAGTCTGGGTTACGGGCCTGGATGAAACGCAGCACGAAGACCGGCTCGCCGGCCACCGTCGTCACCCCCTGGATTTCCACCTTGCCGGGCAAGGCGCTCATGCTCGGACCCCGGGCGGTGCGGGCGAGGCCGGAAACGCCCTGGATGGCTTCCCGGTAGATTTCCCAGGCCCGCACCAGGGGCACCTCGAAGTAGTTGCGCGCCCCCGTATCCCGCTCCACGAACAGGTAGTAAGGCACCAGCCCCAGGCTGACCTGGGTGTTCCACATGCGCCGCCAGACCTCGGGATCATCGTTGATGTGCGCCACCAGCGGCCCCTGGCAGCGGATCAGGGCGCCGCTTGCTTGCAGGCGGGCGATGGCCTGGCGCACCGCCGGGGTTTCGAGCTCCCGCCAATGGTTGAAATGGGCCATCAGCGCCACATGCTTGCCGGCCCGGTGCAGGCGCTCGAAGAGGCGCAGCAGATCATCGGCATCCGGTTCACCCAGAAAGCGGTGCGGCCAGAAGGACAGCGCCTTGGTGCCGATGCGCACCGTCTGGATATGCTCGAATTCCGGTGCCAGCAGGGGTTCCAGATAGGCCGCCAGATGCCGGGTCTTCATCACCATCGGGTCGCCGCCGGTGATGAGCAGGTCGGTGACTTCCGGATGGCTCTCGAGATAGCCCAGCAAGGTGGCGGACTCGCTGCTGGCCATGCGCAAGGCCTTGTCACCCACGAACTGGGCCCAACGAAAGCAGAAGGTGCAGTAGGCATGGCAGGTCTGCCCCTGGCTGGGAAAGAACAGCACGGTCTCCCGGTATTTGTGCTGGATGCCGAAAAGGCGGTTGCCCGCCTCGTCCGTGGGGATGTTGAGCTGCATCTGCCCGGCCGGGTGGGGATTCAGATCGGCCCGCACCCGGGCCACGGCCTCCTGCATCAGGGCCGGATCGGCTTCACCCCGGATGAGATCGGCGATCAGGTCGAAGTGGCGCTCCTCCAGCATGCCTTGCTGGGGAAAGGTGAGCTGGAAGATGGGATCGTCGGGGACATTGTCCCAGTCGATCAGCTCGTCGATGACGTACTGATTCACCCGGAACGGCAGGACGCAGGACACTACCTGCATGGCAAAACGGAGATCTTTCGGGAGACGCCGTAAAGGTGCGATGCGGTCCAGATCCCGCGCGGTGTAGACCTTGAAAGATGGGTGGGCAATCGGCGCCGGGGTTGCAGACTCCAGAAGCCGGGGAAGCACATGAGCATTCATGGCGGTTCCTCCTTTCGCTTGGGTCCGGGCGTAGTTGCAAGTGCCACGAGCGGGCACAGCCGGACTCCGGGTTCAATGGACCCGAATTATAGTTGTAGCAAACCTATTTTTACAAATGTAATTGGTGTGATAAAACCCGGGAAGGCTCCCGGGTATCCGCCAGGGGGAAGCCCCCCAGTTCAAGCCTGACGCGGTAGCAGTTCCTGGACCAGCTTCACCCAGTAGGTGATCCCGACGGGCAGGGCCTCGTCATTGAAATCATAGTGGGGGTTATGCAGGGTGCAGCCGCCCGTGCCCGGGCCGTTGCCGAGCCAGACATAGCAGCCCGGCTTTTCCCGCAGCATGTAGGCAAAGTCTTCGGCGCCCATGGATGGCAGGGCATCGCTTTGCACCTTGTCTTCTCCGAGAAAACCCAGGGCCGCCCGGCGGCAGGTCTCAGCCTCGGGGGCCGTATTCACTGTGGGCGGGTAGCGATGCTCGAAAGTCACGCCGATCTGAGCTCCATAGGCGGAGGCCACGCCGCTGCAGAGGCGCTCGATGGAACGCTCCACCAGTTCCTGCACCTCGGGCTTGAAGCTGCGGATGGTGCCGCGCAGCACGGCTTCTTCCGGGATGATGTTCCAGGCGGACCCGGAGTGGAACTGGGTGACGCTGACCACCGCCGCCTCGCAGGGATGCAGGTTGCGCGCCGTCACCGTCTGCAGGGCCTGGACCAGATGGCTGGCGGCGACGATGGTGTCCACCCCCTGGTGCGGCATGGCCGCATGGCAGCCGTGACCGCGCACGGCCAACTCAAAACCGCAGGTGCCGGCCATGACCGGCCCGGGCATGATCGCCATCTCGCCCACGGGAATCCCCGGCCAGTTGTGCAGGCCATACACGGATTCCACCGGGAATTTCTCGAACAGCCCCGCCTCGAGCATCACCGCCGCCCCTCCCTCGGATTCTTCGGCGGGCTGGAAGATGAACACCACCGTACCGTCAAAATCCGGGTGTTCGGCAAGATAGCGGGCCGCCCCCAGGAGCAGGGCCGTATGCCCGTCGTGGCCGCAGGCGTGCATGCAGCCCGGGTGTCTGGAGTGGTGGGGAAATTCGTTCATCTCGGTCAGCGGCAGGGCATCCATGTCGGCCCGCAGGCCGATCATGCGCTGGCCGGAGCCGGCCTTGAGCAGGCCCACGACTCCGGTACGGGCCAGGCCCTTGTGGACTTCCAGCCCGTAGCGTTCCAGCTCCCGGGCGACGATGTCGGCGGTCCGCTGTTCGTGGAAAGCCAGTTCCGGGTGGGCGTGGAGGTCCCGGCGCAGGGTCGCAAGTTCGGCGAGAAAGGGGATGTTCAGCAGTTTCATGGCGATTTGCGGTATCAAACGGGCCTTTCATTATGCCTGCCTTGCTCCTGAAGCGGTGCTTCGCTAAGGTGCACCCTCCTGACTTTCGGCCTTTCCCCATGGAACTCGTCCTCATCAGCGGTTTATCCGGCTCCGGCAAGTCCGTCGCCCTGCACGTCCTGGAAGACCGAGGCTATTACTGCGTGGACAATATGCCCGTCGTGATGCTGGGAGTCCTGGTGAATCTGCTGCAGGACGAGGGTTATGCCCGGGCCGCGATCGCCATCGACGCCCGTTCCGGCGGCGGCATCGAAAAGCTGCCGGAAAAGATGGCAAGGATTGCCAGCCAGGGCATCACCCTCAACTTCCTCTTTCTGGACGCCCAGGATGAGGTGCTGATCAGGCGCTTCTCGGAAACCCGCCGCCGCCACCCCCTGGGTTCGGAGGAGCGCACCCTGGTGGAGGCCATTGCCGAAGAGCGCCGCCTGCTGCAGCCCATCATGGTCCTGGGCCACCGCATCGACTCCTCCTTCCTGAAGCCTGCCGCCCTGCGGGAGTGGGTGACCCAGGTCACCGGCGCCCCCACCAATGAGGGGCTGACCCTGCTGTTCCAGTCCTTCGGCTTCAAGCACGGCCTGCCCCAGGATGCCGACCTGGTGTTCGACGTGCGCTGCCTGCCCAATCCCTATTACGACCCGGAACTGCGGCCCCATACCGGCAAGGATGAATGCGTCATCCGCTTTCTCGAAGCCGAGGTCGAAGTGCTGCGCATGCGTGACCACATCCGCGACTTCGTCGCCGCCTGGTTGCCCAGCTACCTGAAGGACAACCGCGCCTACCTGACCGTGGCCATCGGCTGCACCGGCGGCCAGCATCGCTCGGTGTACCTGGCCGAATGGCTGGGCCACCACTTTACCGGCCTGGTGTCCCGGGTGCTGGTGCGGCATCGCTCCCTGGCAGGCCATGACCCTGGCGGCTGACATGACCGTGCCATGGCTGCGCTTGATCCGCCCCGGCGACTGGCTCGTGATCCTGGCCGCCGCCTCGGCGGTGGGCGTCAGCTTCCCCTTGCTCTGGCAAGGCGGCCAGGGCGAGCGGGCCATCATCCGCCAGGAAGGCCGGGTCTTCCTGGAAGTGGCCCTGGACAAAGCCCGGACCATCCCGGTCCCCGGCCCCCTGGGCACGACCGTGATCGAGATCGCGGCAGGCCGGGCCCGGGTGGCCTCGGACCCGGGACCGCGCCAGTACTGCGTGCGCCAGGGCTGGCTCTCCCGCGCCGGGGAAATCGCCATCTGCGCCCCCAACCGGGTCAGCCTCGCCATCGGCGGCGGCCAGTCTCCCTATGACTCCCTCAATTACTGAACTCGAAGTCGGCGCCGACGATGTGCGCATCGCCCGCCTGGCCGCCGCCGCCGTCGGGCTTTCCCTCATCGATGCCGCCATTCCCATGCCCCTGCCCGGCGTCAAGCCGGGCCTGGCCAACATCGTCACCCTGGTGGTGCTGGCCCGTTACGGCTGGGGCGCCGCCGCCTGGGTGAGCGGCCTCCGGGTGGTGGCCGGGGGCCTGTTGCTGGGCCAGTTCCTGGCGCCAGGTTTTTTCCTCAGCCTTGCCGGCGCCGTCATGAGCCTTGCCTTCCTGGCCCTGGCGCGCTGGCTGCCCGGCAGGCTGTTCGGTCCGGTCAGCTGGAGCCTCCTGGCGAGCTTTGCCCACATGGCCGGGCAACTGGCCCTGGCCCGGGCCTGGCTGATTCCCCATGACGGAGTCTTTCGCCTGGTGCCGGTACTGGCCCTGGCGGCCTTGATTTTTGGCATCCTCAACGGCCTCGTGGCCTGCCGCCTGCTGCTCGACTTCCCCCTCGGAAAAGAATCATGAACACCGCGCCTAAAACCGTCTGCCTCGCCTTCACCGGCGCCTCCGGCCTGCCCTACGGCCTGCGCCTCCTGGAATGCCTGCTGGCCGCAGGCGTGCGGCTGCAACTCCTCTATTCCCAGGCCGCCCAGATCGTCGCCCGCCAGGAACTCGGCCTGGAACTCTCCTCCCGCCCCGCCGCCACCCGGGAACGGCTGCTCGCCCGCTACCCCGGCCTGCCTGGCACCCTGGAAGTCTATGGCCGGGAAGAATGGTTCGCCCCGGTGGCCTCGGGCTCCAACCCGCCCGACGCCATGGTGATCTGCCCTTGCAGCATGGGTACCCTCGCCGCCGTCGCCCAGGGCCTGGCCGACAAGCTGATCGAACGGGCCGCCGATGTGGTGCTCAAGGAAGGCCGCAAGCTGGTGCTCGTCCCCCGCGAAACGCCCTTCTCCGTCCTCCACCTGGAAAACATGCTGCGCCTTGCCCGGGCAGGCGCCGTGATCCTGCCCCCCTCCCCCGGCTTCTACCACCAGCCGCAGCAGGTGGCCGACCTGGTGGATTTCGTGGTGGCCCGCATCCTCGACCAGCTGGGGGTTACGCATCGGCTGATGGCCCGCTGGGGCGAGGCCGTCTAGCCGCCCTCCAGCTCCCCGAGCAGGACGGCTACCGGCGCCGGCACCCCGGCGGCCCTGGCCTCTGCCAGCGGCAGGCAGCACATGCCCGGCTCACCGGCCAGAAGCGGCAGCGCCGCCACCCGGCAGAGGAAGGGCCGGATTTTGAGGCGAAAGTGGGTAAAGGCATGCTCCCGGGGCGGCAGGGGCTCAAGTTCGAGTGCGCTCAAGCCCCAGCGCGGCAACCGATCGAGCCCCTCCGGCAGGGCAAGCAGACCGCCCCAGATCCCTACCGGCGGACGCCGTTCGAGCAGCACCTGCCGGCCATCGGTCAGGAGCAGCCACACCGCCTCCCGCTGCCGCCGGGTTTGCGCGGGCTTCGGGGTCGGGAGGCACGCTTCCCGTCCCTGCTGGTGCGCAAGGCAGGTCGCCGCCAAGGGGCAAGAGGCGCAGCGGGGCTTGCCGCGCTGGCACAAACTCGCCCCCAGGTCCATCAGCCCCTGGGTATAGGCCCGCATGTCGTCGGCAACCATGTCGTCAGCCCGCACGTCGTCGGCCTCCATACCATCGCCACCCCTATCGCCCCCGCTATCCAGGCCCGCCGGCAAGAGGGACTCGGCCAGGGACCAGAGCGCCTTTTCCACCCTGCCCACCGGCACGCCTTCGATGGCGAAATGGCGGCACAGCACCCGCTTCACATTGCCATCCAGAATCGCCGCCCGCTCCCCATAGGCAAAGGCGGCAATGGCCGCCGCGGTGGACCGGCCCAGGCCCGGAAGCTCGGCCAACTTGGCCGCCGTGCGCGGAAAAATTCCGCCATGCCGCTCCACCACCTGGCGGGCGCAGGCGTGCAGGTTACGGGCCCGGGCGTAATAGCCCAGGCCCGCCCAGAGAGCCAGCACCTCTTCCAGAGGCGCCGCGGCCAGGGCTTTCACCGTGGAAAAACGCGCCATGAAGCGCTGGAAATAGGGCAGCACCGTGCGCACCTGCGTCTGCTGCAGCATGATCTCGGAGAGCCAGATGGGGTAGGGATCACGCCCTCCCTGCCAGGGCAGGTCATGGCGCCCGGAGAGGCGCTGCCAGCGCACCACCCGGTCGGCAAAATCGCTAGCGGCAGCCGCGTTGATTACATCCATATATCGACAAAAAAGCGCTAAGGGGCGGATAATACGCGCTTTTTTCAAGCCACCCGCCATGACCGTGACCGTCCTGCCCTCTGACCCCACCCTCCCAGCCAGTTTCGATAGCCGCGCCTTTCGCCATGCCCTCGGCTGTTTCGCCACCGGGGTTACGGTCGTCACAGCCCAGGCAGCGGACGGTAAACTCATGGGACTGACGGTGAACTCCTTCAGCTCCGTCTCCCTGGAGCCGCCGCTGGTGCTCTGGAGCCTGGCCGCCTCCTCCCCCAATCTGGAAGGCTTTCAGCGCGCCAGCCACTACGCCATCAATGTATTGGCCCTGGACCAGGAAGCCACTTCCAACCACTTCGCCACCCGCCAGGAAGACAAGTTTTCCGGCCTCGAATGGACCCCCGGCCTGGGCGGCGCCCCCCTGCTCCCCGGCTGCCACGCCCGCTTCGAAGTGCGCAACGAATTCCACTACCCGGGCGGCGACCACCTGATCTTCATCGGCCACGTCGAACGCTTCAGCGCCCAACCCGATGTCTCCCCCCTGCTCTTCCACTGCGGCCGCTACCGGCAGCTGGCCCCCTGAAGCACCCGGGAAGATTCAGCGCCGCCTTGCCTGAGAGCGTCGAGGGATTGTCTCCTTGCTTGGCAAGACACACGGATCAAGTACCCCCGCGGGAATGGCAGGACCATCCCGACTCCGTTACTTGTGCATCGTACGGAGCGAGGCAAGCCAGGTGTGATCGCGAACCCGTGATCGCGAACCCGAAGGGGTTGATGCTATAATCCGCGGCCGGGCAACGGTTACCTCTTCCTCCAGAGGTTCAAGGCGGGTGTAGTTCAATGGTAGAACGGCAGCTTCCCAAGCTGCATACGAGGGTTCGATTCCCTTCACCCGCTCCACTTCGACTTTCCAGGGACTTCCACCGAACGCCAGGGAACGTCGTAAGTCATTGTCAGGATTGAGATTTTTACCTGATCTCAATCCACTGACATC